>NZ_CP066167.1:300000-582500 GCF_016132545.1 Spongiibacter nanhainus | reverse complement strand
AATCGGCGATTCGCTGAGCAATTTGCTCAGCGAACGATCAGCAGATGGTACTTTTTCTTGCCCAAGCGCACCACGTAGAAGCTGCCCGCCATCGCTTTTTCGGCGGCGAACACACTGGGCGCCGCCATATTGGCCTCCATACCGATGGCCTCGCCATTCACCCACACCGCCTGGCGGCCCAGCGCGTCTTTAATTTGCTTTCCAGAATTGGCCAGTCCAGCGTCAGCCAAGAGCTGGGTGAGGGGCACCCCCTCCAACTCGCTGCGCACCAGCTCAGTGGTGGGCAGGCCATCCAACTTCAACTGCTCCAGGTCCTCGGCGGAGAGCGAGGTCAACTCGCCGGAAAACAGCGCCTCAGTGATACGCTGAGCCGCCGCCAAGCCTTCGGGCCCGTGAATCAGCCCGGTCATTTCTTCAGCTAACACCCGCTGAGCCTGGGGCCGCCCGCCCTGCTGATCCTCTTTTTCAATCTCGGCAATGCGCTCGACATCCAGAAAGGTAAAGTAGCGGAGGAATTTATAGACATCGGCGTCCGCCGTTCCCAGCCAGAACTGATAGAAGGCATAGGGGGAGGTTTTGTCGGCATCCAGCCAGATTGTTCCGCTTTCAGTTTTGCCAAACTTGGTGCCGTCCGCCTTGGTCACCAGCGGCATGGTCATGCCGTGCACCTGGCTACCGTGCATGCGACGTGTGAGATCGATACCGGCGGTAATATTGCCCCACTGGTCCGAGCCACCCAGCTGCAGGGTGCATTGATAGCGCTTGTGGAGCTCGGCAAAGTCCAAAGCCTGCAACAGGGAATAGCTAAACTCGGTAAAGGAGATTCCCGAGCCCTCACGGTCAATGCGCTGCTTGACCGACTCTTTGGCGATCATGCTATTCACTGAGAAGTGCTTGCCGATATCCCGCAGAAACTCCAGCGCCGTCATTGGGCCAAACCAGTCCAGGTTGTTGGCCACTTCTGCGGCGTTGTCACCGCAGTCGAAATCCACAAAGCGCGACACCTGGCCCTTGAGTCGCTCTACCCAGCTGGACACCACTTCCGGCGTATTGAGCTGTCGCTCCTGGGCTTTAAAACTGGGGTCACCGATCAGGCCAGTAGCCCCACCCACCAGTGCGATCGGTTTGTGACCCGCCTCCTGGAACCGTTTTAATGCCAACAGGGGAACCAAATGACCGATATGAAGACTATCTGCCGTGGGATCAAAACCACAGTAAAGCGTGCGCGAGCCGGACGCCAGGTAGTCGGCGAGTCCGTCTTCCCCAGTCATTTGTGACACCAGACCTCTAGCCTGGAGGTCGGTCAGCAAATTTGCGTCGGGCTGTGCCATTTATAGAAACCTTTCCGGTGTGGAGCCAAATTCAATGCCAGCGGAAGCCTCAACCACCCCCGCCGCCGTTTACAGCGAGGGCGCAAGATACCTCAAGCCCCCGAAAAAGCCAACGCACAGCCCTCGAGCTACGGGAAATACGGGCTTTCGCGACTTTGCCTATTTGTTATACTTGTACCTTATAAATCTCGGTACTTTTTGCAGTTACTGCAATTTCGCAGCCAAATGATGATATTCAACAACGACAGCCAACGGCATGCGACACTGCGAAAGGCGGCCGGCAAATTCCCCCGCCGCCATCTCGCCCTCGCCGCATCGACGCTCCTCGCTCTGGGGCTGTCGCTGCTATTTTTGCCCGGCGAAAACGCCGAGGCCAAGCGCACCGCTATCCCCCTCAACCTTGAGCTGACCCCGGTCGCCGCCATTGAAAACGAAACCGAGGAAGACGTGGCAGCGGCGCCGCCCGTCAAGGCCCCGGAGCCGGAATGGAGCAAAGTGGAAGTCCGCCCCGGCGACTCCTTATCCAGTATTTTCAGTCGCGCCAACCTGACGCCCCAGGAACTTCACGAAGTACTGACTACCGCGCCCAAGGCCAAGGCGCTCAACAAGATTCAACCCGGCCAAACCATCGCCTTCCAGGTGGATGACGACGGCGCACTGAGCGCCATGAGCTACCAAGTGGACAAATTGCAGAGCCTGGTGTTTGAGCGGGGTGTTGCCGGCTTTACCACCACCGAAGTGCGGGAGAAGCCGGAGGTTCGCCAGCGGGTTGCCAGCGCCACCATCACTACCTCGCTATATCGGGCCGCCAATGAGGCCGGTGTCAGCCAGAACATTATTATGGAGCTGGCCAACATCTTTGGCGGCGTGCTGGACTTTGTGTACGACGTGCGCAAAGACGACTTCTTTATCGTCATCTACGAAGAGCTCTACCTGCACGGTGAGAAGCTGGGCAGCGGGCAGATTCTAGCGGCGCAGTACTTTAATCAGGGCCGCTCCTTTCAGGCCTACCGTTACATCGACGCCGAGGGCGAGGTGGACTACTTCTCCGAGACCGGTGAAAGTATGCGCAAAGCCTTCCTGCGCGCGCCGCTGGACTTTACTCGTATCAGCTCCCGCTTCGACCCCAAGCGCCTGCACCCGGTGTTTAAAACCGTTCGCCCCCACCGCGGCGTCGATTACGCTGCGCCTCGAGGCACGCCGGTCTATGCCGCCGGGGATGGCCGGGTGATTAAGTCTGGCTATTCAAAACCCAACGGCAACTACGTGTTTATCAAGCACGGCGAGGCCTATATCACCAAATATCTTCACCTGCACAAGCGCGCTGTGGGCCAGGGTGAACGGGTCCGTCAACGCGAGACCATCGGCTGGGTGGGCTCAACCGGTTATGCGACCGGCCCTCATCTTCACTACGAATTTCTGGTCAACGGCGTACACCGCAACCCGGCCACTATCGTCGACAAGTTGCCGCCACCCACTCGGGTTGGCAAGAGCGAAATGCCCGACTTTCTCGCCCAAATCAGCGGCCTGCAACTGCAGCTACGCACCTATGCGGCTCAGCGCAACTACGCTGCCGACAGCGGGCAGGGTTGATGCCGCGCTACGTCGGCTTGATGTCCGGTACCAGCCTGGACGCCATCGACGCCGCACTGCTTAATCTGGACGGCGGCACCCTTTCCCTGGAGGCACATCACAGCCACCCTATTGCACCCGCACTACGCAATGAACTACTGGCGCTATGCGAGGGTACAGAGGGGGAGATCGACAGGGCCGGCGCCGCGGACCGACAGCTGGGGGCCGCACTGGGCGAAGCCACCCTGGCGCTGCTGGACAAGGCAGGCCTTCAAGCTCCGGATATCACCGCCATTGGCAGCCACGGCCAGACCATTCGTCACCGTCCACCGGACGCTCAACGGCCACACCCAAACGCTTTCACGCTGCAAATCGGCGACCCCAGCACCATCGCCGAAATAACAGGCATCACCACGGTCGCCGACTTTCGCCGCCGGGATATCGCCGCCGGCGGTCAGGGCGCACCGCTGGTGCCCGCCTTTCACGCTGCGGTATTTGCCAATCCGAACCGGGACCGCATCGTCGCCAACATCGGCGGCATGGCAAACATCTCGGTATTGCCGCGCGATGGCGCGGTAAGGGGCTGCGACACCGGCCCTGGTAATGTGTTGATGGATTGCTGGGCGCAACACCATCTCGGTGAGCCCTTTGACCGCGACGGCAACTGGGCCGCCAGTGGCAAGGTAATCCCCCCGCTGCTCGACACCTTATTAGCCGACCCTTTTTATAAGATCAGTGGCCCGAAAAGCACCGGGCGAGAGCAATTCAGCCTGGGCGGAATACAAAAGCTACTGCGGGATTTTCCCGGTCTGGCCGCCGAGGATGTTCAAGCCACCCTGCTGGAGCTGACAGCAGTCACCCTGGGCGATGCCATAAGCCAGCAGAATCTACAACAACCGGAAATCTATTTGTGCGGGGGCGGCGCTGCCAATAGCGCGCTACGGAAACGAATCGCAGAACGGGTCTCACCCGCTGCGGTGGACTCTACGCAAGCCCTGGGACTGGAGCCGGACTGGGTGGAAGCCGCCGCGTTTGCCTGGCTGGCCCACGCGACGCTTAATAAGCTGTGCGGCAATGTAGCCGCAGTAACCGGCGCCCAAGGTGATCGCATCCTGGGCGCGATTTATCCTGCCTAAAACTTGTAGCCAACGCTAACGGTATACACCATCGGGTCAACTTCTATATCAGAGGTCAAGGTGGTGCCGCCATCGAACTTGATCTTGGCCTCAGTATCGATATCGATCCACCGCGCCGAGGCATTGATCAACCACTGCTCGTTAACGTGGTAGTCCGCTCCCACCTGCAGCGATGGCCCGATGGAGTCATCCAGCTTCATCTTGCCGCCTTCGAGACCCAGACCGGAAAACGCCGCTTTAGCGTCGGAGGTCAGCTCTTCGTCATAGATAAAGGTGTAGTTGATACCGGCGCCAACATAAGGTTGAAAGCCGTTAATGGCGGTGAAGTGATAGACCGCACTCAGGGTTGGCGGCAAGTGTTTGAAGTCGGCGATGTCCAGGCCACCAATGGCACCCTTGCCAGTAGCGGTATGTTCAAAAGGTGTCGCGGCAAGCAACTCAAGACCCCAGTTAGCATCGAGCATATATTCAACGGTAAGCCCCAGCTGAATATCGTTGTCGATACCTACCGAGGATGGCTGTCCCGGCGACATCAGAGTACCACCGAGTAGCAGTACCTCGCCGTTGGCCTTGATATTGTCGCTGTCTTCCCGAGGCTCGACCTGAGTCAACCCACCGCGAACCACCCATTGTCCAGGGCTATAGCTAGTGTCTACAGCCAAAGCGGCGGGTGCGGCAATCAGCGCTGATAGCGCAAGAGCTGAATAAGGTTTCATTGGTGAATCTCCACAGTGAAAAAGTCGTGGAGCAATTACAACGAAACCACTAACCGTGTAGTTTGATTTGGATCAGCAAAAACCCGTAGATGGTGGCGCCGGGTGCCTAAACACTGATCCAGCGCAATAAAAGACGAGTTAGGAGGTGTGAATAAGTCGCTTACAACAGAGCAGGTTAGACAGCAAAAGAAGAGCCACAGCCACAGGTTGTGGTGGCATTGGGATTAGTCACCACAAAACGGGAACCTTCCAGCCCTTCCATGTAATCCAACTCGGCGCCCTCGATATATTGATAGCTCAGTGGGTCTACCAGTACCACCACACCGTCGCGCTCAACCTGAGTGTCATCTTCGTCACTCAGCTCATCGAAGGTGAAACCGTATTGAAAGCCCGAGCAGCCGCCGCCGGTAACAAAGACGCGCAGCTTCAGGTCATCGTTGCCCTCTTCTTGAATCAGGCTTTTGACCTTGGCCACCGCTCGGTCGGTGACTTGAATCACTGATGGCGTAAATTCTTCAACCGCTGACATTGCACAACCTCTCATAACGCCCGGCCGAAACAGCGGCCGGACACAACATTATCGGATTATCCGAGTAAAAAGGTCAAGTTTTAGGGCATCAGTGCGATACCGTCCAGCCCCGCTGTCTCGGGCTGGCCGAACATTAAATTCATGCACTGGATGGCCTGGCCGGACGCGCCGCGCACCAGGTTATCGATCACCGACAGCACCACGATGGTGGAACGGTTCTGAGGCCGGTGCAGGGCAATGCGGCACACGTTGGAGCCGCGCACCGAGCGGGTCTGGGGCATGCTGCCCAGTGGCATTACATCCACAAAGGGCGCCAACGCAAACCGCTGCTCGAAAGCAAAATGCAATTCGTCCAGGCCCACAGCGGGATCGGTCAATTGTGAAAACAGTGTGGCGTGAATACCGCGCACTTGGGGCAACAAGTGGGGCGTAAAGGTCAAGCCAACGTGGTCACCGGCGGCAATCGCCAACTCCTGCTCAATCTCCGGCAGATGGCGGTGACCATTTACGGCGTAAGCCTTAAAGCTGCCATCCAACTCTGCCAACAGATTGTCCACTTTGGCCTGGCGGCCGGCGCCGCTGACACCGGAGGCGGCGCTGGCAATCAACTGCTTGGGATCGACCATTTTTTGTTCCAGCAAGGGCAAAAAGCCCAGCTCGATGGCGGTGGGGTAACAGCCGGGGCAGGCCACCAGCTTGGCCGACTTAATCGCCTCGGCGTTGGTCTCCGGCAGTCCGTAAACCGCCTCTGCCAGGAGGTCGGGGCAGGCGTGGGTCTCGTGATACCACTCCGACCACACGGCGGCATCGCGGATACGAAAATCCGCCGACAAATCCACCACCCGGGTACCGGCGCTGAGCAGATCCGGCACCATTTGCATGGCGACGTTGTGGGGGGTGGCAAAGAACACCACGTCGCAGCTGCTAAGCTGCTCAACATCCGGCACTGTGTAGCACAAATCGTAGTGCCCCCGCAGGTTGGGATAGAGGTCCGCTACTGCGACGCCCTCTTCCCCCCGTGAGGTGATCATCGCCACCTCCGCCTGGGGGTGTGAGGCCAGCAATCTCAACAACTCCACACCGGTATAACCTGTACCACCGACGATTCCGACTTTTAACACGCTACTACTCCAATTCAGCTGAGCCATCTAATCTGGCTATCAGCTCGTCACTACATTTTGGCCCAGCATCGCCACCACCTGCCGACCTTCAGCAGAAAATTGGGCCAGCGACACCACACCCTATATACTCAGGCCCGTTATGGTAATGGATTTGGCCATAACACGCGATTTCCACGACACTCAACAGCGATCAGCAAGCAACCATTGATCATGCCCAACGCTTGGCTTCACTCCCTTCGCCGCCGCCTGGCGAGCCCCGACGCCGCCTTTGCCTACGCGGTATTGGGCGCGGTCGCCGGCCTGGTTACCGCGACGCTGATGATTCTGTTCCGACTGGCGCTGGAGGGCACCCTGAGTTTTGCACTGCCCGGGCATGCCGCAGAAAACTTCGAGGGCCTGTCTCGCCACTGGCACTTTTTATTGCCACTGCTAGGGGGCATGTTTTTGGGGCTGGTCTTTCACTTTCTCCCCCAAACCTATCGCATGACCGGCATCTCCCACGTTATCGCCGCGCTGCACAGCGGCCGCGGGCGCTTGCCTCTGGGCAACATGATCAGCCAATTCTTCGGTGCTCTGTTGGCCTTGATGAGCGGCCAGTCGGGCGGTCGGGAAGGCCCCGCCGTGCATGTCGGTGCCTCTGCCAGCAGTCTCGTAGGCGGCGTATTGCGCCTGCCCAATAACAGCCTGAGGGTACTGGCCGCCTGTGGGGTCGCCGCCGCAATTGCCGCCTCTTTTAACACGCCGATTGCCGGGGTGATTTTTGCCATGGAAGTAGTGATGCTGGAGTACACCGTGGCGGGCTTTGTGCCGGTGATTATCGCGGCGGTAATGGCGACGACGCTGTCCCAAGCGGTATTCGGCGCCACAATCTTCTTGCCGGCCAGCGGCACCACCATGACCAGCCTATTGGAGTTGCCCTTTATCGCCCTGCTGGGCCTGGCGGCGGGCGCGGTATCGAGTTTATTTGTGGCCATTCAAGCAACCTGTCTGCGCTGGCTAAACAAACCGATCTGGCTGCGCCTAAGCACCGCCGGTGCCATCACCGGACTGTGCGCGCTGCTGGCGCCGGAAGTACTGGGCATTGGCTACGACACCCTGCAGGGAGTGCTGGCCGGGCAATTTACAATGACCGCGCTGGTATTGATCCTGGGCCTGAAACTGCTGGCTACCGCCACCGCCTGCGGGCTGGGCATGCCCATCGGCGTGGTGGGCCCCAGCCTCTTGATTGGCGCCTTTGTCGGCGCCGGACTGGGCACGGTAGGCACAGCGCTGTTCCCCGAGCTCTCCGCCGGCAGCAATTTTTATGTATTGCTGGGCATGGCAGCTTGCATGGGGGCCATCCTCAACGCCCCACTGGCGGCGCTGTTAGCCATTATTGAACTCACCCACAACCTCAATATTATCTTTCCCGCCATGCTGGCGGTCATTGCCGCCCAGCTGGTGCACCGAGAGCTGTTCGGCCAGCAGTCTTCGCCCCAGGCCACCCTGACCGCACTGAGCCAGTCAGTGCGGGCCAGCCCCCTTACCCAGGCTCTGTTGCGCACCAGTGCGGCGGCGATCATGGACCGCAATATTCGCCATGTGAACCGCAATCTTCCCCATAGCGATCTGGCGGCTATTGTGGACGAGCCCAAGCGCTGGTTGGTGATCACCAACGACCAGAACCGGCGTATCATTGTGCACCGCGAGCACTGGTTTCCCATCCTCAGCGAATTAACCTTAGAGGAAGGGGGCCGCCTGGACCTGCTGGCCACCTTAGATAACTTGCGCCCCACCGCCACTTTCGATGTCGGCGGCACTCTGCTGGACGCACTGCACACCATGAACGACGCCGGCCTGGACTCGCTGTTTGTCAGCAATGCCGCCGGGTATCGAGGGCCGCCGGACGAGGGCGTTATCACCCGTGAAGCCCTGTCCGATCACTACAATTTACCGATAAGGTTTTAAACCATGTTGTGGCTTAAAGCGTTTCATATTATCGCCATGGTGTGCTGGTTTGCCGGCATATTTTATCTGCCGAGGCTGTTCGTCTATCACGCCATGGCCGAGCATCCGGCTACCCGAGAGCACCTGGCCACCATGGAACGCAAGCTGTATCGTTTTGTGACGCCCTTTATGCTGCTTACCATTATCTTTGGCCTGGCGCTGATCAGCCTCAACCCGAGCTATTACCTCAGCGCCGGATGGCTGTGGGTCAAACTGGCCTTTGTCGCGGGGCTGGTGGCCTACCACATTTATTGCGGCAAACTGGTAAAGCGTTTTGCCGACGGCGAAAATCAACGCGGTCACGTCTTCTATCGCTGGTTTAACGAAGCGCCGGTAATTGCTCTCTTTGCTGTGGTTTTGCTGGCAGTGCTCAAACCATTTTAACGAGCCGCTGGCCGAAGCGCCGCCAAGCCGGGATAATTCCCGGCGCACTGTGTTTAATTTCAACCGTTTTGGGGTTTTATGACGCGTTCAGACGATTTGTTTCAACAGGCCAAAGTCCACATTCCCGGCGGCGTAAACAGCCCCGTCCGCGCCTTTAAAGCGGTGGGCGGCACCCCGCGATTTATATCCCGGGCGGAAGGACCCTACCTCTTTGACGAGGACGGCAAACGCTATATCGACTACGTGCTGTCCTGGGGCCCGATGTTGTTGGGCCACGCCCACCCGGCGGTGGTAGAGGCTGTCACTGAGCAAGTTAAAAAAGGGCTGAGTTTCGGCGCCCCCACCGAAATAGAAACCCGCATGGCAGACCGGCTCTGTGAGCTGGTGCCCGGCATGGATATGGTCAGAATGGTGAACTCCGGCACCGAAGCCACCATGAGCGCCATCCGGCTGGCCCGGGGTGCCACTGGCCGCGACAAAATCGTTAAGTTCGAAGGCTGTTACCACGGCCACTCCGACTCACTGCTGATCAAGGCCGGCTCCGGCGCACTGACATTCGGCACGCCCAGCTCCCCCGGGGTGCCGGCAGCGCTGGCCGAGCACACTTTGACCCTGACCTACAACGACATCGACGGCGTGAAAGCTGCCTTCGAGCAGTTCGGCGACCAGATTGCCTGTGTCATCGTTGAGCCAGTGGCTGGCAATATGAACTGCGTACCGCCCATCCCCGGCTTTCTGGAGGCCCTGCGCCAGTGCTGCGACAACTCTGGCAGCGTACTGATCATCGACGAAGTGATGACCGGATTCCGCCTGGGAGCCGCCGGCGCCCAGGGGCACTATGGTGTCACCGCCGACCTGACCTGCCTGGGCAAAGTCATTGGCGGCGGTATGCCAGTGGCGGCCTTTGGCGGCAAACGGGAGATCATGGAACAACTGGCGCCGCTGGGCCCGGTCTACCAGGCCGGCACCCTGTCGGGGAACCCCGCGGCGATGGCGGCGGGCCTGGCCATGCTGGATGCGCTAAGCCAACCGGGCTTTTATGACACACCCTTTGCCCGCACCGACGCACTGGTTGCGGGCCTGCGACAGCGCGCCGATGCCGCCGGCATCGCCATGACCAGCAACCACGTTGGCACCATGTTCGGGGTGTTTTTCACCGACGCCGAGCAGGTCACCAACTACCAGCAGGTGATGGCCTGCGATACCGAGCGCTTTAACCGCTTCTTCCACGGCATGCTGGAGGGCGGCGTGTATCTGGCGCCGGCTTCCTATGAGGCGGGCTTTCTCTCCGCCGCCCACAGCGAGGCGGACATTGAGGAAACCCTGGCCGTAGCCGAGCGGGTATTCGCCACCCTGTAAACCCAAGACGACGAGACAGACTATGTCCAAATCACTCCACCGCGGCCCTTTCCCCGGCACCCGTATGCGGCGCATGCGGGCCGACGACTTTAGTCGCCGGCTGATGCGGGAAAACACCCTCAGTGTCGACGACCTGATCTACCCCATGTTTGTCCGGGAAGGACAGGACCAGCGGGAGCCGGTGGCCTCCATGCCGGGGGTCGAGCGCTTGAGCCTGGACCTACTGGCCGAAGAGGCAAAGCAGTTGGTCGAACTGGGCATCCCCGCTATTGCGCTGTTCCCGGTGGTGGGCAAAGACAAGAAATCCCTGGATGCGGCGGAGGCCTACAACCCCAACGCCCTGGCACAAAAGGCGATTGCCGCGGTGAAGGATGCGGCCCCCGAGTTGGGCGTGATCACCGATGTCGCCCTGGACCCCTACACCACCCACGGTCAGGACGGCATCATCGACGACGACGGCTACGTCCTCAACGACCAGACCGTGGAGACCCTGTGCAAACAGGCCCTGGCCCAGGCCGACGCCGGCGCCGACGTGGTCGCCCCCTCCGACATGATGGACGGTCGCATCGGCGCAGTACGCCAGACCCTGGAGTCCGCCGGCCACGTCAATGTGCGCATTCTCAGCTACGCGGCCAAATACGCCTCCAGTTACTACGGCCCGTTCCGGGACGCGGTGGGCTCCGCCGGCAATCTCGGTGGCGGCAACAAATACAGTTACCAGATGGATCCGGCCAACAGCGACGAAGCGCTTCACGAGTGTGCGCTGGACCTGGCCGAGGGCGCCGATATGATCATGATCAAACCCGGCATGCCCTATCTGGACATTATCCGCCGGGTGAAGGACGAACTGGCGGCACCGACTTACGCCTATCAGGTCAGCGGTGAATACGCCATGCACTGTGCCGCCTTCGACAATGGCTGGCTGAGCCGCGAGGCGGTGATTCTGGAATCATTACTGGCCTTTAAGCGGGCCGGCGCCGACGGCATCCTGACGTACTTTGCCAAGGATGCGGCAAAATTACTGTCGTAAGGGCACGGAACTGTATTTACGCCGTCATACCGACATCGTATGGTGACAAACAACAATATCTACCCCGGGGGAACACCATGAATAAAAAACTGATCGCCGCGTCACTGCTGGCCGCCGCGCCGATGGCCGCCCAGGCCGACATCCTCGGCGCCCACGCCGGTGCCTATGTGTGGCAGCAGAAGTGGAGCGGTGACGTCCGCGCCAATGGCGACACACTGGATGTAGAGAAAGACCTCGGCTACGACGACGACAGCGGTAGCAGCTTTTATGTGGCGCTGGAGCACCCGATTATTTTTATTCCCGAATTGCGTTTGCAGCGCACTGAGCTGGAAATCTCTGAGCGCAACGATTTTCAGCGGCAGGTCAACTTTGCCGGCGCCACCTTCAACGTCAACGATACCGTCGACTCCACCACCGACCTGGGCCACACCGACGCCACCTTCTATTACGAAATTCTCGACAACTGGCTCAACCTGGACGTCGGCCTCACGGCGCGAATTTTCGATGGCGAAGTTCGCCTAAAAACCAACACTGACCAGGGCCAGATCGACGTCGACCCGGTTATTCCCATGGCCTACGTGCAGGCCCGCTTCGACTTGCCCCTCACCGGCCTGTACGGCTCGGTACTGGGCAATGTGCTGAGCATCGACGATAACTCAGTCACCGACACCACCATCAATCTCGGCTACGAAGTGGGTGTGCTGGGCTTTGAACTGGGCTACCGCAACTTTGACGTCGACCTTGAAGACAACGACGAGCGCGCCAAAGTAAACGTTGATGGGTATTTCCTGGGTGTGGTTATCGACATCTAAACATCGCCGCCGGCGCATAGCCCGGCTGATCGGGCTGTTTCTGGCGTTGGCAGCGCCCTTCGCCAGCGCCTGCGAGTGCCTGTGGCAGGGCCCCTTCAAAGACGTCCAAGGCAGTGCCGACCTGGTGGTCTACGGCCAGGTCAGTCAACGCAGCGGCAACAGCGTCGACCTGACTATTGGCGAAATCCTGCGCGGCAAGGAGTACCGGGAAAGCATCCGCATCTGGGGCAAGACCGGCGAGCTGTGCCGCCCCGATGTCGAGCGCTTTCCGGTGGGCAGTCAGTGGATCATGGCGCTGAGCCGCATCGATGAAATCCCCGAGGGCGGCTTTAACCCCTTCAAGGCAAATGTCAGTTACGGGCGGGTTGCCGACTACAGTCTCAACAGCTGCGGCGTGTACTGGCTGCCAGTAAAGAGCGAACGGGTGTCGGGCAATATTCTCGACGGTTCACGCTGGCAGTATCTGGACCCTAAAAAATCCCCGGTAATCGCCTCGCTGTTCCGTCAGTGGTTTGACGGCGCAGTCGACGATCAAACCTTGGCCAAGGCCATTAATCACCCCACCCGAGACAAAGCCCGGGAGCTACTCAACAACACCCGGATTTTCCTCAACCATGGAGACGAGGCCGCCGACCAGCTCCAGTAGCTCGTCCAGCATCCGCAGCGACATCCCCCAAATCTGCTTACCTTTATAGTGGTAACAGGGCAGGACGAAATTCAATTTACCCCGCTGCACTTCCATGGTCTGACGGTTCCGGTGGTCGGCCAGATAGGTCAGCGGCACCCATACGGTATCGGCCACTTCGTGATTACTGTCGATGGATACCGGAATATGCAGGCTGAACACGTAGGGCGACACCACCATAGGTCGGCGGCCGCTGTGGGGGCGGCTGACCAGATCGGAAAGGCGGCCCATCACATTGCCGGCCCGTTCGATATCGATACCAATCTCTTCCTCGGTTTCCCGCATGGCGGTACGCAGGCCGGTGCGATCATCTGGGTCCATGCGGCCACCCGGAAAGGCCATATGCCCCGACCAGGGGTCGCCTTCCCGTTCGGCCCGTTGAATCATCAACACCTCGATCTCGCCGTGGGACTGACGCAGGATCAAGGCCACCGCAGAACGCTTCACCCAACGCCGCCACCAGCGCCGCCGTGGGCGGAAATTCCGCATGCGGGTGGACATGGCCTGAAGCGCTGTGGGGTGGGGGCTGTGGGTCAAAACCGGCATCCTGATGGTGGCAACTGGACAACCATTGTAATTTTTTTTGCCATCAGACTCACTGGGCAGCAGGGGCTCACTGGGTAAGAGAGGCCCGCTGCAAACGGCTGACTGCTTCTTCCAAGCGATCGAGACCGGTGGTATAGGCAAAACGGACGTGCTGGTCGGCCCGGTGACGACCAAAATCCGCCCCCGGCGTGATGGCCACGCCAAGCTCCTCCAACAGTTTCAGGCACAGACTGGGACTGTCGGTGTTGAACTTGTCGATACCGGCATAAAGATAGAAGGCGCCGTCGGGTTTGTGGGGGATATCAAAACCCAACTCGCACAACGCCGGATAAAGAAAATCCCGGCGCTGAGCAAAGGCGGCACGGCGCTGGTCCAGTATTTCCCGGGTAGCGGGCTCAAAGGCTGCCAGCGCCGCATACTGCGCCATGGTGGACATGGAAATAAACAGGTTCTGAGCCAGCTTCTTCAGCTCTGGCACGGCCGCCTCCGGCGCCACCAACCAGCCCAAACGCCAACCGGTCATACCGAAGTATTTGGAAAAGCTATTAATGACAAAGGCGTCGTCAGTAATCGACAGCACACTGGGGGTGTCGCCACTGTAGTTCAGGCCGTGATAAATCTCGTCGACGATGAGATAGCCGCCGCGCCGCTCGCACAATTGGTGCAAGCCCTGCAATTGCTCCCGCGACAGCACCTCACCAGTGGGGTTGGCAGGAGAGGCGACAATGATCCCCCGGGTATTGTCCCGCCAGTGGCTGGCCGCCAATTCCGGCGTCAGTTGGTAACGCTGTTCGGGCCCCACTGGCACCAGCTGGCCCTCGCCCTCTACCAGACGGAAGAAGTGCCGGTTACAGGGGTAGCCCGGGTCACTCATCATCACCCCCTGCCCCGGCTCGACGAGCAGACCCGCCAATAACAGCAGCGCCCCGGACGCGCCGGGGGTCACCAAAATCCGTCGCGGGTCGATATCCAGGCCATAGTCACTGCGATAGAACTCGGCGATCGCCTCCCGCAGCGGCGTTATCCCGGTGGCCGGCGTATAGTAAGTGTGTCCGTTATCCAGCGCTTTTTTGGCGGCGTCGACTATCGGTTTTGCTGTAGCGAAGTCCGGCTCCCCGGCTTCCATATGCACAATATCCCGCCCTGCCGCCGCCATCTCTTTGGCGCGGGTTAGCACCTCGACGACCCGAAATGGTTCAATATCCCGCAAGCGACTGGCAAACCGGCTGTCCACGTTTTTCTCCTCACTGAAAGCATCAGTGTAACAGCGCAGACAGGGGCATCGACATACAGCAAATGCGACAAACGTAGGGGGTCGATTTTTATGGCGCACGGGCAAACTATCTGGTAGTTTTCCCCGTTTGGTGGCTTCCGGGTCGCCCGCACGTCCGCCCATGCGCGGTTTCGGCATGTTAAAAGTAAGAGGACCGATCATGCCTGCGTCAGAAAAAACAGCTGAAAGCCTGAAAACCTTCACCCCCTACAAGCCTAAAAAGGGTGAAGCCTACATGAACGAGGACCAGAAGAATCACTTTCGTCAGATTCTGCGTAACTGGAAATCGGAATTAATGGAAGAAGTGGACCGCACCGTAAGCCACATGAAAGACGAGGCAGCCAACTTTCCAGACCCCGCGGACCGTGCTACTCAGGAAGAAGAGTTCAGCCTGGAGCTTCGCACCCGAGACCGCGAGCGCAAGCTGATCAAGAAGATCGACGCCACCCTGGATCTGATCGACGAAGACGACTATGGTTTTTGCGATACCTGCGGCATCGAAATCGGCATCAAGCGGCTGGAAGCTCGCCCTACAGCCACGCTGTGCATCGATTGCAAAACCCTGGACGAAATTAAAGAGCGCCAGGAACGCGGCTAACTCCCCCGCCGGCAGCTCCTCTCTCAGCCCAGCGATGGCGCATTCCTCGTCATCGCTCCGGGCTTGCTGTCACTGACGCGCCCTATGTCTAAAGCACAGCGGCATCAAAACAGCACCTATATCGGTCGTTTCGCTCCCTCCCCCACCGGCCCACTCCACCTCGGCTCCCTGGTCAGCGCGGTGGCCAGCTATCTGGACGCCCGTTCCCAACAGGGACAGTGGTTACTGCGAATAGAAGACCTGGACCCACCCCGGGAACAACCCGGCGCCGCCGAGGCTATTATCCGCAGCCTCAAAGCCCATCATCTACACTGGGACGGCGAAATCGTCTGGCAAAGCCAGCGGCACCACCTCTACCAGCAGGCCCTGGACACACTGCTTGCTCAGGGCGATGCCTTTCGCTGCAGTTGCTCCCGGGCACAGCTGCGCGCCAACGGTGGCATCCACTCCGGCCAGTGCGTGACCGAGCTGGTGCCCGATGACGCCGCCATCCGCTTGCGAGTCAATCACCATGTAGAGCTATTCGACGACCGCTTGCTGGGCCCTCAGCAGCAGAATCTGGCCGAAGAAGGCGACTTTGTACTGCGCCGCCGCGATGGCTTGTACGCCTACCAGCTGGCGGTGGTCATCGATGATGCAGACCAACATATTACCGATATTGTCAGAGGCAGCGACTTACTGGACTCCACCGGACGACAGCGCTTTTTGCAACAATGCCTGGGACTGCCAGAGCAGCGTTACCTGCATATTCCGGTGCTCACCGGTGCTGATGGCTGCAAACTCAGCAAGCAGAGCTTTGCCCCCGCCATCGACAATCTGCAGCCCGAGGCTAACCTGCGACAAGCGCTGCGCTACCTAAGGCAACCCGCGCCTCCCGCAGACCTTCCTCTGGACGCCTTGCTGGCCTGGTCCTGCCGCCACTGGCAGCTTGAGAACTTGCCCCGCACCCTGTCGATGCCCTGCTGAGCTATCCCGAGGGCCTGGCAACGGCCGCCAACCGGAGAGCGTCCAGTTTTGCAGTTTCGCCATTTTGTACGGATAATCCGCTTCTAACCTAGGACCGCCATACTGCCACCCCACTATGCGCATTCACTCGCCACTGCTACTTTTGATCAGTTTCGCGGTCATTACCGCGCCAGCTTGGAACGAGTGGATATACAGCAGCTCCGCCGCCTGGTACCGCCCGCATATTCTCTGGATGGTGGGGGTGGCAGCGGTGTACTTTATCCAGCGGCAGCGGCGCTACGATGATTTTTAGTTCCAATATGCTGCTGCTTACAGCGGCCGGCTATCTGCTGTTACTGTTCGGGGTAGCCTACGCCGCGGACCGCCGCTTCCTTCCCTCCTGGATTATTGATCACCCTGCCACCTACGTGTTGTCACTGGGCGTCTACGCCGGCAGTTTTGCTATTTACGGTGCCATTGCAGCGGCGAAAATCGCGGGCTTCAGTTACATCTACTATTTCGTCGGCTTTTCCGGCGCTCTGATGTTCAGCCCCATTTTGCTGCAACCTCTGTACAACATCTGCAAAACCTATCGACTCAACTCCCTGGCCGACTTGGTCAGCTTTCGCTTTCGCAGCCAGTGGGCTGGTACGTTGACCACGGTCTTCATGGGGTTGCTGATTTGGCCGCTCATCGCCATCCAGATTCAGACCGTGTCGGACACTGTGCTAATACTGACCAATGACGCTGGCGACATCGCCAACGACAGCCACCCGCGCCGGTTCGGAGCCTGGCTGTTCTGCGCAATGCTAATGGTCTTCACCATTCTGTTTGGCTCCCGCAATCTATCGGCTAGAGATAGTCACCGCGGCTTGGTCACGGCACTGGCCTTTGAATCTTTGATCAAACTGCTGGCAGTGGTCACCGTGGGCGCCATCGCCGTGATCAGTATTTTTGGCGGCTTCGCTGATATGCAGCAATGGCTCTCTGAACGCCCTGAATTGATAGCACAGCTGCGCTCGCTGACCAACAGCCAGGAAAAACACATGATGCTGGTGATGGCCTTTGCCGCATCGATGTGTCTGCCTCACATGTTTCATATGTTGATAGCGGAGAACCCCAGCCCTCGCAATCTCCGGGCAGCCAGCTGGGGGCTGCCTCTCTATTTGCTGTTGCTGAGCCTGCCGGTGCTGCCCTTGCTGTGGGCCGGCCAGGCCGCCCAAGTCAATATACCCGCCGATTACACCGCGCTAGGGCTGGCCTTTCACCTAGACCAACCCTGGTTAACTGGGTTGATTTACTTGGGCGGTTTGTCTGCGGCCAGCGGCATCATCATCGTCGCCACATTGTCGCTGGCGTCGATGAACCTCAACCATGTCGCATTGCCGCTGTTCTACCCGACTAGCGAGCGTGTGGACATCTATCGCTGGCTGCTATGGACCCGGCAGATCTTAATCGTTGGCATCATTGCGGTGAGCTACGGCATGTATGAGTTTATGCCGGTGCGTCATAGCCTCAGCGACCTACTGATAGCGACACTGACCGGCGCCGTGCAATTTTTACCCGGCCTGTTGGCGGTGCTGTATTGGCCCCAGGCCAATCGCAAAGGCTTTATCTGCGGCCTGACCGCCGGCTTTACGGTATGGATCTTAGGTAACATGCTGCCGCTACTGGGTATCCACACCGAGCACCTTTTACCCCTCTCGAGCCTACCCTCTGGCACACCGTACTGGGTCATGAGCGGCAGCCTGTCTCTGAGCGCCAATGTGATCGCTTTTATCGCAGTCTCACTAATGACCGAAACCAGCCAGGAAGAGCGGGGCGCAGCCGAGGCTTGTACCCTGGACGACCTCAACCGTCCCAGCCGGCATGCCCTCAACCTGCGCAGCGCCCGGGAAATGCGCAGCCGGCTCATCGATGCGTTGGGCAACACCGCCGCCCAAGAGGAATTTCAGCGGGCACTGGAAGAGTTACAGCTCGCCGACAGCGAAACCCGCCCCTACGCGCTGCGGCGGATACGGGACCGTATTGAGGTGAACCTGTCGGCACTGGTGGGTCCCGGCAATGCCCGCCGACTGATTGACAGGGCGCTGCCCTACTCCGGCAGCCAGCTCGGTGAAGGCGAGGACATCACTTTTATTGAGGACCGGCTGGAGCGCTATCAAACCCACCTTACCGGCCTCGCCGCCGACCTTGACGGCCTGCGCCGCTACCATCGCCAGACACTGGAAAACCTGCCCATCGGGGTCTGCGCCCTGGGGGCCGACCAGGAAATACTGATGTGGAATAAGTCTATTGCGGCCATCACCGGCGTCGACAGCGCCGATATCACCGGCTCCTCAGTCAGCGGCTTGCCCTGGCCCTGGGCCATTTGCCTGTCATCCTTCCTACACAGCGACGATGACCACTGGACCAAGTACTCTATGGAAACCGCCAGCGGCCACCGCTGGTTAAACCTCCATAAAACCGAATCCCACACCGCTGGCCGCAATGAGCTGCTGATTGTGGTGGAAGACATTACCGACACCCAATTGCTGGAGCAGGAACTGACCCACCAGGAGCGGCTGGCCTCCATCGGTCGTCTCGCCGCCGGTGTCGCTCACGAAATCGGCAACCCAGTCACCGGCATCGCCTGCCTGGCGCAAAATCTACGCTACGACACCACTAACCCCGAGAGCCTGGAAACTGCCGAGCAGATCATCAAGCAAACCCAGCGCATAAGCAGCATTGTGCAGAGCCTGGTCAACTTTGCCCACACCGGGCGAGACGACCCCTCCCAGGCTTTTGAGGCAGTCACCGTGCGCGACTGCGTCGACGAGGCCATGCACCTGCTCAGCCTGGACAGTGGCGCCAAGCAAACCTGCTACGACAACCGCTGCCCCCCCAACATTCAGGTGGCGGGCGATTACCAGCGCCTGATGCAGGTGTTCATCAATCTGATTTCCAACGCCCAGGACGCCAGCAAAGAGGTCGCCCACGTTACCGTCGACGCCCGCCGTTCCCAGGACAAAATTCACGGCGACCATGTCCACATTACCCTCACCGACCAGGGCAGCGGTATCGACGACAAGTTGCGTGAACAAATTTTCGAGCCCTTCTTTACCACCAAAGACCCCGGACAGGGCACCGGTCTGGGCTTGGCGCTGGTCTACAACATTATCAGCGACCTGGGAGGCGAAATCAGCGCCGAAAGCCCCATCCATGAGCAAGGGCTTGCCAAGCAGGGCACTCGCTTCCATATTTTGTTGCCTCCCGCCAGCACTCTGGTGCAAAACGGCGAAAATCTAGAAAAATCCACCTAATCAGGTTATTTTGTAGGGCTCCCCTGAGTAGTTCGCCAATCTGGAGTTCGCAATGTCCCGTGTGCTGATAGTTGAAGACGAAGATGTCATTCGCCTTGCCCTGCGCCGTCTTCTGGAACGCAACGACTACAAAGTCGACGAAGCGGGCTCGGTGGCCGAGGCCATGGACAAATACGACCTGGATGGCTACGAGCTGATTATCAGCGACCTGAGACTACCGGGCGCTCCCGGCACCGATCTGATCAACAAAACCGACAGCCCGGTGCTGATCATGACCAGCTACGCCAGCCTTAAGTCCGCTGTCGACTCCATGAAAAAGGGCGCCATCGACTATATTGCCAAGCCCTTCGATCACGACGACATGCTGGAGACCGTGGAACGGATTATCGGCAGCAACGCCGCCGAAGAACCCCGGGCCAGCGCCAGCAGCCAGCGCCAGCGCAAGCAATTGGCCGCCGTCAACGGCATGATTGGCAGCTGCAAGCCGATGCAGGCCCTCTACGAGAATATCCGCCGGGTGGCACCCACCGACACCACCGTTCTGGTCCATGGCGAAACCGGTACAGGTAAGGAACTCGTGGCCCGGGCTATCCACAGCCAAAGCAAGCGTGCCAACAAACCCATTGTCTGCGTTAACTGCGCCGCCATCCCAGAAACTCTGATTGAGTCAGAACTCTTCGGTTACGAAAAGGGTGCCTTCACCGGTGCCAACGCCAACCGCATTGGCCTGATTGAAGCCGCCGATGGCGGCACCTTGTTCCTCGACGAGATTGGTGAACTACCCCTGGAGGCCCAGGCCCGGCTGCTGCGCTTTATTCAGGAGGATGAAATCCGCCGCATCGGCTCGGTGGAATCCAGCAAGGTAGATGTGCGCCTGATCTGCGCCACCCACCGGGACCTCAAAGAGATGGCCCACAACGGCCGTTTCCGGGAAGACCTCTACTACCGCATCCACGTTCTCAAACTGGAACTGCCGCCACTGCGGGAACGGGGCCGCGATATTCTGGAGATTGCCGAATCCGTGCTCAAACGGCGCTGCGAGGAAATGGGCAAGCCACTGATGCACTTCAGCCCCAAAGCCATTCAGGCCATCACCACCTATATCTGGCCCGGTAATATCCGCGAACTGGAAAACGCCGTGGAGCGAGCGGTGATCCTCAATGACGGTGAGGAAATCGACAACGAATTACTGGATATCGATCTGGAGCTGGTGGATATCAGCCAGATCCGGGGCCGCCGGCAAGAACCCCGGGGCCGCCAGGTCGGCGGCAGCGAGCGGCGCAGCGAAAACCGCTCCCGGCCCAGCAACGATCCCGCCGAGGACCTGTCACTGGAAGATTACTTCCAACGCTTTGTTCTCGAGCACCAGGACTCCATGAGCGAGACCGAGCTGGCTAAAAAGCTCGGGGTGAGCCGGAAATGCCTTTGGGAGCGCCGCCAGCGCCTGGGCATCCCCCGGAAAAAAGCAGCGCGAGGTAACGGCTGAAGACGCCGTTACCCAACCATGTCCCGCGTAACAAAAGCCGTTTACATCGGTAACAATTCACAGTTTTGAAAGGCAACGGGAACCCCCCTAAAAAACACTAAGCACTTGTTTTTAAAAGACTTTCAAAACCTGGCACACCGCATGCAATGTATAGGCGCAAAGAACAATAAATCAGACAATAAAAATAACAAAAGCAGAAAAAATAAAAATAACAGCGAAGATAGAGACCTGGGTGGGGAGAACATTGTTTTCCCCTTCTTCGTTTTTGGCCCTTTGATTTTTAATCTCCCTCAATTTACTAACTCAGTTTCTCGCTCTGTTGCGTTTAATTGCCCCTGCACTATTGCTCCCCGCACGATAACACCGCATTGGCCTCGCCCCTGTGCTAGAATCCCGCCTTTCGATTTTTACGGGTTGTCAGTTCATTCATGTCATCGAGCGCCGTCACCGGGCTATGGAAAAAGCTAACCGGTAAACTCGCCAAATCCGGTGACCCGGATACCGGCCCCCTGGTCGTGCCCCGCGATCAGCACAGCGTGTCCCGCAAGCTGATCAGCGACAACGCCCTCAAAGTCATGCACCGCCTCAATCAGGCCAACTTCGACGCGTTTTTGGTGGGCGGTGGCGTTCGCGACATCCTGCTGGGCGGTCACCCCAAAGACTTCGACGTGGCGACCAGCGCCACCCCCGAGCAGGTTCGCAAACTGTTTCGCAACAGTCGCATCATTGGCCGCCGCTTCCGCATTGTCCACGTCCGCTTCGGGCGGGAGATCATCGAGGTCACCACCTTCCGCGGCAACCACAACAGCCCGGAAGCAACCAGCAACCAAAAACACGCCATGCGCAACGAAGACGGCATGTTGTTGCGGGACAATGTTTACGGCAGCGTCGATGAAGATGCTATTCGTCGCGACCTCACCATCAATGCTCTCTACTATTCCAGCCGCGACTTCTGTGTCTACGACTTTGTCGGCGGCCTGGAAGATCTCGAGAAGCGCCGCATCCGGGTGATTGGCGATCCCGAAACCCGCTATCGCGAAGACCCCGTGCGTATGCTGCGCACCGTGCGCTTTGCCGCCAAGTTGGGCTTTGATATCGACGCCGGCAGCGAGGCCCCGATGCAACCCCTGGCGCCGATGCTCAGCGATATCGCCCCGGCCCGCATGTTTGACGAGGTCATCAAGTTATTGATGGCCGGCAGCGGCCTGGCCACCTATGCGCTGATGCAGCGCTACGGTCTGTTTGCGCCCCTGTTTCCCCAGACCCAGCACATCCTGGACAGTAAAAACCCCGCCGACGCCGAGCTGATTCACCACGGTCTCAGCAACACCGACGGTCGCATTGCCGAGGGCAAGCCGGTGACTCCCGCCTTCCTCTATGCCGTGTTGCTGTGGCCAGCGGTGCGGGAAAGCCAGCGACAACTGGTATCGGAAGGGGTGCCAGAAATCCCCGCTCTGCATCAGGCGGCCGATCAGGTGCTTAGCCTTCAGCAACAGAGCGTCGCCATACCCAAGCGCTTCTCTCTGCCCATGCGCGACATTTGGGAACTGCAATTCCGCTTCCCCAATCGCCGCGGCAACCGAGCCGAACGATTGTTGGAGCAGCGCTACTTCCGAGCCGGTTACGACTTCCTGCTATTGCGGGAGCAATGCGGCGAAATTGAGCCCGGCCTGGGGCAATGGTGGCAGGCCTTCCAAGAGGCTCAGCCCGACACCCGCGACGGCATGGTAAAGCACAGCGACTCACCGCCGCCCAAGCGCCGTCGCCGCCGCCGCCGCCCCAAATCGCCCTCATGACCCGCTGTTACCTTTCATGATTCGAAGCTACATAGCCCTGGGCAGCAATCGCGGACAGCCCCGGCAACATATCGACTCCGCCTTGACCTCATTGGCCAATCTGCCCGATTCCCAGCTGGTGACGGTGTCCCGGCTGTTCGGCACCACTGCCGTCGGCCCGGGCAAACAGGACGACTACATCAATGCGGTAGTGGCTCTGGACACGGCCCTCGGCGCCGAGGCTCTACTGGACGCGTTACAGCGGATAGAAACCGAGCACGGTCGGCTGCGGGAGGTACGCTGGGGGCCCCGCAGTCTCGACCTGGACATACTGCTCTACGGTGACGAGACCATCGACACACCGCGCCTGCAGATCCCCCACCCGCGGATGATGGAGCGCGCCTTTGTACTGTGCCCGCTGGCGGATATTCACCCCGACTTTATTCAGCGCCATGGCCTGAGCGGTAGCAGCCACGTAGACTATCGGCTTAGGGACGATGTTTGGCTGCTGGAGGATAGCACTGCGGTCACGCACTTTCGCTGAGCCCACCAGCTCCGACCCAGGCGGCACCGTTGCCGCCGGCAGCGAGATAAACAGCACCTGCGGGAAGACGATGTGAACAACCAGGACCTCAGCAAACCGGCCATTATCAACCCCGACACGCCGCCGCGATTTATCGCCGTGGAAGGCCCCATCGGGGTCGGCAAAAGTACGCTGACCCGCCGCCTCGCCCACTCCCTCGGTTATCAAACCCTGATGGAGCAAGCCGAGGACAACCCCTTTCTGGAGCGCTTTTACGCCAAGCGCCAGCACGCCGCCCTGTCCGCGCAACTATTCTTTTTTTTCCAACGGGTCCAACAACTGGGCGAGCTACCCCAGCAGGACCTGATTGGAGGCAGCTATATCGCCGACTTTCTCTTTCAGAAAGACGCGCTGTTTGCCGAGGTCACCTTGGACGCCAATGAACTGGAGCTATACCGCAAAGTCTATCAACAGCTGCAGGTGGAAGTGCCCCAACCGGATCTGGTGATCTACCTGCAGGCGCCGGTCAAAGTATTGCGGGAACGCATTAAGCAGCGGGGCATCGCCTTCGAGCGCAACATGGACGCGGACTACCTGGAACAGGTCAATCGCGCCTACAGCGAGTTCTTCCACTCCTACCACCAATCGCCGCTGGTGATCGTCAACGCGGCAGAAATTGACTTTGCCCACAACGATAGGGATTATCAGCAGCTTCTGGACTACCTGCTGGAAATTCGCAGCGGGCGCCATTACTTTAACCCGACTTTTTTATGACGCCCCGCCGTCACCGTCCGCCGAGGTAAGCCCATGAGCAAGGTCAGCATTCCTACCCTGCTAGCCAAAAAGCGCAACAGTCAAAAATTTGCAGTGGTGACCTGCTACGACGCCAGCTTTGCCGGCGCCGTCGAGCGCGCCGGCATCGATGTGATTTTGGTGGGCGACTCGCTGGGCAATGTTCTGCAAGGCCACAGCTCTACCCTGCCGGTGACCGTCGAAGATATGGCCTACCACACCGCTTGCGTGGCTCGGGGCTGCAGCAGCCCTCTGATTGTTAGCGACCTGCCCTTCGGCAGCTATCACAGCGAAGAGCAGTGCCTGAACAACGCCACCTCCCTGATGCGGGCTGGCGCCCATATGGTCAAGCTGGAGGGCGGCACCTGGCTGTGCGACACCATCAGCAAATTGACCCGCATTGGCATACCGGTGTGTGGCCATTTGGGCCTCACCCCCCAATCGGTGAATGTGCTGGGCGGCTTTCGGGTCCAAGGCCGGGAACAAGAGCAGGCCCAGGCCATTATCGAGGACGCCAAGGCCCTGGAGGCTGCCGGCGCCAGCCTGCTCGTTGTAGAGTGCGTTCCCCGGGCCCTGGGCGCCGAGCTCAGCCGCGCGCTGAGCATTCCCGTGGTGGGCATTGGTGCCGGCGCCGATACCGACGCCCAGGTCCTCGTTCTCCACGACCTGCTCGGTGTCAGCCCCCGTGCCCCTAAGTTTGTCCGCAACTTCGCCGCCGGCAGCGCCGGCATCCAGGACGCCCTGGAGCGTTACCGCAGCGCTGTGGAAAACGGCAGTTTTCCGGGCCAAGAGCACGGTTTCGATTGACTTCTCCCCGCCTTTAAGCGACCGAACTATAGGCATTTTTTCTACAAAAAGCCGGCAAGTGATTGAATTTTCTGCGTGTTACCGGTAGAAACAAAATTACCGGTAACACTCCCGTGAATTTTTTGTTACCGGGCCATTGAACGGCCATGTTGATTCGGGCATACTTGCCCGCCACCTGACGAACTGGTCAGATTGTGAACAAACAAAACTGGCGTATTAAGGGTGGATATCGCGCTACATGCCGCCACCAACGCCGGCATTCGGGACAGGGAACAACGAGTCGCGCAATGTAATTTAACGGGGTTTATCAGCCCCCAGGTCGCCAGCCCGCGGTGTGCGCGGACTGACTTCACAGCAAACTGCCCTCGCAACGGTTAGCGCGGGGATCGAGATTGGGAAGTTGGGTAGTATGAAAACATACAGCACAACCGCGAGCCTTCGCGCCACCCTCAATGCCGCCCGCCGGGCCGGCAAGACAATTTCATTTGTGCCCACCATGGGCAACCTCCACGAAGGCCATCTGCGTCTGGTACGTCGCGCCCGTCAACTGGGCGACGTGGTGGTGGTGAGTATTTTTGTCAATCCCCTGCAATTTGGCGCCAACGAGGATCTGGACAGTTACCCCAGAACCTTGGCCGCCGATAAAGAAAAATTGTTTGCCGAAGGGGTACAGTGCCTGTTTTTGCCACAGGTCGACGAGATTTACCCCGAGGGCATGGACCTCCACAGCAAAGTGAGCGTACCGGACTTGTCAGAACGCCACTGCGGCGCCAGCCGCCCGGGCCACTTCACCGGCGTGACCACCATCGTCAACAAGCTGTTTAACATCGTCCAGCCCGACAGCGCCGTATTTGGCGAAAAAGATTTTCAGCAATTAAGTGTGATCCGCAAAATGGTGCGGGACTTATGTATGCCTATCGACATTGTTGGCGTCGCCACTGCGCGAGCCGATGACGGCCTGGCACTCAGCTCCCGCAATGGCTACCTCAGCGATCAGCACCGTCGTAGCGCCCCCGTTCTCCACCGCGTACTGCAGGAGTGTCGCGAAGCGATCGCCTGCGGTTATGACAGCTACCGGGAACTGGAGCAACACGCCGTACTGACCTTGCGGGAAGCTGGCTTTGAGCCGGACTATTTTGCGATTTGCGACGCGGGCAGCCTCCGTGAGGTTGGCCCACAAACCGAGGAAGTTGTTATACTGGTCGCCGCCAAACTTGGCAGCACCAGACTGATTGACAACGTGACCCTGAACCTGAATCCCAGCGCCGACTGGGGTATGCTGGCCACCAACTAGGGTCTGTAGAGAGACCCGGCCCGCCGAGACCGACGAGGAAGGAACAGCGTTATGCAGTCCACTATGCTGAAAGCCAAACTCCACAAAGCTCGAGTAACCCACGCTGTGCTGGATTACGAAGGCTCTTGCGCCATCGACGGCAAACTGCTGGATATGTCCGGCATTCGCGAGTTCGAACAAATCCAAATCTACAATGTGACTAATGGTGAGCGCTTTACCACCTACGCCATTCGCGGCGAGGACAACAGCGGCATCATCTCCATTAATGGAGCCGCGGCCCATAAGGCCGACGTTGGCGACACTATTATTATCTGTGCCTACGCCAACTATACCGAAGCGGAGCTGATCAACTTTAAGCCCCGCCTTATTTATATGAACCCGGATAACAGCGTCAGCCACTCCAGCAACGCCATCCCTGTTCAGGTCGCCTAAACAGCGTCAGTTTTGCGGCGGGGTAGTCACCCCGCCCGCTTCCCCTCCTCTCTCCTTTTTACCTCGCCGTGCTTCCTACTTTGGTCTAGGGGTTCTTCATTCCCCACTCACCAAGGGTTATCCTGCCACCATGACGCGCCCAAGTTCGGGCTGAAAATAATGACGGCCAAAAAGGTAACAGCATGACGACCTATACCCTGCACCCCGTATTTGAGGAGTTTGCCAAAACCGCACAGATTGACGCGGAGCGCTACGAAACCATGTATCGGCAGTCTATCGACGAACCCGATACATTCTGGGCAGAACAGGCCAGGGAGTTTTTGACCTGGGACCAGGAGTGGAACTCGGTCTGCGACTACGACTTCCCCAAGGGCCAAGCCAGCTGGTTTGATGGCGGCAAACTCAATGTTGCCTACAACTGTATCGATCGTCACCTCGAGACCCGCGGCGATCAAACCGCCATTATCTGGGAAGGCGACAATCCAGAAGAAAGTGCCCACATCAGCTACCGTCAATTGCACGAAGCGGTATGCCGATTGGCCAACGCCTTTAAGGCCCAAGGCGTCGGTGCCGGTGATCGGGTGTGTATCTACATGCCGATGATTCCCGAGGCCGCATACGCCATGCTGGCCTGTGCCCGGATTGGCGCCATCCACTCGGTGGTCTTCGGTGGCTTCTCCCCCGAGGCGCTGAAAGACCGCATCCAAAATGCTGAATGCAAGCTGCTGATCACCGCCGACGAAGGCGTTCGCGGTGGCAAAACGGTGCCCCTAAAAGCCAACGCAGATAAAGCTCTGCCCGAGTGTCCCACTATCGAAAGCTGCATTGTCGTCAAACGCACCGGCGGCAATGTCGGCTGGCAGGACGGCCGGGATGTCTGGTATCACGACGCGACGGCGGCGGTCTCGGCGGACTGCCCGCCCACCTCCATGGACAGCGAAGCGCCGCTGTTCATTCTTTATACCTCTGGCTCCACCGGCAAACCCAAGGGCGTGATGCACACCACCGGCGGCTACCTGCTGCAAAGTGCCATGACCCACAAGTATGTATTCGACTATCGCGACGGCGAAGTGTTCTGGTGTACCGCCGATGTGGGTTGGGTCACCGGCCACAGCTACATTGTGTACGGCCCGCTGGCCAACGGCGCCACTACGCTGTTGTTTGAAGGCGTGCCCACCTACCCCGACGCCTCCCGCTGCTGGCAGGTGGTCGACAAGCACAAAGTCGCCACCTTCTACACCGCTCCGACGGCAATTCGCGCGCTGATGGGCGAAGGGGACGAGTATGTTACCGGCAGCCGGCAAAGCCTGCGCCTGCTGGGTACCGTGGGTGAACCCATCAACCCCGAGGCCTGGGAGTGGTACTTCCGGGTGGTGGGCGACAGCCGCTGCCCCATTGTCGATACCTGGTGGCAGACCGAAACCGGTGCCCATATGCTGACGCCATTACCCGGCGCCACCCCCATGAAGCCCGGCGCCGCCACCAAACCCTTCTTTGGCGTTGAGCCGGCACTGCTGGACAGCAACGACCAAGAGATAGAAGGCCCCGGCGAAGGCTTGCTGGTAATCAAACGCTCCTGGCCCAGCCAGATTCGCAGCGTCTATGGCGACCATCAGCGCATGATCGACACCTACTTTAAAACCCACCCCGGCTATTACTTCACCGGTGACGGCGCTAAGCGAGATAAAGACGGTGATTACTGGATTACCGGGCGGGTGGACGATGTCCTCAATATCTCCGGCCACCGCATGGGCACCGCCGAAGTGGAAAGCGCCCTGGTACTCCACGACAAGGTGGCGGAAGCTGCCGTGGTGGGCTACCCCCACGACGTTAAAGGCCAGGGCATCTATGCCTATGTGACGCTGATGCACGACGAAGTGGGCAATGACGAACTGATCAAAGAACTGACCGCACTGTGCGTAAAGGAAATCGGCCCCATTGCCAAACCGGATCTGATCCAGTGGGCACCGGGTCTACCCAAGACCCGCTCGGGCAAAATCATGCGTCGGATTCTGCGCAAAATCGCCGCCAATGAGCTGGACAGCCTGGGTGATACTTCGACCCTGGCTGATCCCTCGGTAGTGGACGAGCTGATCGAGCACCGCCACAACCAATAGTGACGACACCCCGCCTGCCAGATCAATTCTGGCAGGCAAACTCCTCATCCGATATATCCATTAGCGCGTCAGCTCCGGCAAGCGCTGCGGCTTTGTGGCTGGCAGTGCGCGGCAGCAATCGCTGGAAGTAGAAGCGCGCGGTTTTGATTTTGGCCCGGTAAATAGGGTCGTCGATACCGGCGTCGATGCGCTGCTGGGCCACCTCAGCCATCCGCGCCCACATATAGGCCAGCGCCACATAACCCGAGTACATCAGATAATCCACCGACGCCGCGCCCACTTCCTCGGCATTGGTCATGGCTTTCTCGCCCACTGCCATGGTCAGCTCCCCCCACTCGCCATTGAGCTTGGCCAGGGGCTCGACAAACTCCGCCATGGCGGGATTATCCTGATGGGACTGACAGAACTTGTGCACACGCTTGGTAAAGTGGCGCAACACATTGCCACCACTGCCCAACACCTTGCGGCCGATCAGGTCCAGAGCCTGAATGCCCGTTGTGCCCTCGTAAACCGACGAGATTCGGTTATCCCGGGCAATGCGCTCCATGCCGTGCTCGCTGATATAGCCGTGGCCGCCGAATACCTGCATGCCCAGGTAGGTCACTTCCTGAGCGGTTTCGGTACAAAAGCCCTTGGCTACCGGGGTCAGTAGTTCCAGCAGGGTATTGGCGTCTTCACGCTGAGCCTCGCTGCCGTGTTTCGTTAAATCCACTTGCTGACTCAGCCAGTAGATCAGTGCCCGCTGCCCCTCCACCAAGGCTTTTTGGGTCAACAGCATACGCCGAACATCCGGGTGTACCATGATGGGATCGGCGGGGCCGTCAGGATTTTTAGCTCCGGTTAGCGAACGCATTTGCAGTCGCTCCCGGGAGTATTTCAGCGCTCCCTGGTAGGCGATCTCGCCCATGGCCAGCCCCTGTAGCGCCGTCCCCAGCCGGGCGGTGTTCATCAGGTTGAACATAATTTCCAGGCCGCGGTTTTCTTCACCCAGCAACACCGCCCGAGCGCCATCGTAATTCATTACACAGGTGGCGGAGGCTTTCAGGCCCATTTTTTTCTCGATGGCACCGCAGTGGATATTGTTGAACTCTCCCATCGAGCCGTCTTCTTCAACCCAGTACTTGGGAGCAATAAACAGAGAAATGCCCTTGGTGCCCTCCGGCGCCCCTTCTACCCGCGCCAGAATGGCGTGGATGATATTGTCACTGAGATCCTGCTCGCCGCCGGAGATAAATATCTTGCTGCCGGTCAGGGTATAGGTGCCGTCGTCGTTCTTGCGGGCCTTGGTACGCAACAGGCCGACATCAGAGCCGCAGTGAGCTTCGGTCAGGCACATAGTGCCGGCCCACTCGCCGCTGAGGATTTTGGGTAGATAGCGCTGCTTTTGCGCCTCGGTACCGCCGTTAAGCAGGCAGGTTACCGGCGCTAAGGCCAGGCCGGTATACATGCTGAAGGCCCAGCTGGGGGCTCCCACCATTTCACCGATTACTGTCCCGAGCGACGAGGGCAAGCCCTGACCGCCGTCTTCCGCCGGCACTGCCAGCGACTGCCAGCCGCCGTCACCCCACAGACGAAAGGCCTCTTTATACCCCGGCGGTGTAGTGACCTTACCATCACTGAACTGACAGCCCAGGGCGTCGCCTTCGGCGGCAATGGGACTAACCACCGATTCGGCAAATTTGGCACCTTCATCTATGATGGCATCCATCAAGGCATTGTTAACGGGCTCACAGCCCTGCAAAGCACCGTAGTGCTGCTCACTGACCAGCAAGTCTTTTAGAACAAAATCGATATCCCGACGGGGCGCGCGGTAGTCCACCATTGCTAACCTCACACGTTGACCACAATAAACGCAAGGCTAGCAAAGGCACCGCCGTCAACCAGTGACATTGCCGGTCAACAAAGCAACACTTTGTGCCCTCAGCGTCGCCAAGGTAACGGCGTGGGATCAGCGTTGGCCCTCGGCCTGCAGCCAGCAAAAACCGTAGGGCGGCAGGCGCAGGGCACCGGCGTCCCCTACCACATCGGCGCCGCTGAGCAGGTCGGTCCAGCGCAGGCAGTCATCGAGGTTAAGCTCTGCCAGCGGCACCGCCTGGGGTTGTGAGGTGACATTGTACAGCGCCACCAGGGATTGGTGTCGGTGGCTACTTTCTTTGCTGCGGGTCTCCCTGCGCACGCCAAACACCTCGTCGCCAATGTGCAGGGGATACTGTGAAGCATTGGGGTGGAAAGCCGGCTGCTTGGTGCGCAGCTCAATCAGCGTTTTAAGCTCCTTGAACATACGGGCATGGTGGGTGTCGCCGGACAATGCCCGCTCCAGATTATCGACATCCCACTGGTGACGATTCACCGCGCGATTGTGGCCAGTGTGCTCAACCCGATTGTTGTCATTTTCAGTGGCCAACAAGCTGTGGATGTAAAAGGCAGGCAGCCCCTGAATGGCCAGCATTAACGCGTGGGCACAGATAAAGCGCGCCTCTTGATAGCCGTCTTCGCCACCAGCCATGCTGCGGCGCATGGCGTCAAACAGGCTGATATTGATTTCGTAGGGCCGGCTTTCGCCATTACCCAGGGCACGCCAGGACACCCGGCCGCCGCTTTCCTGCATCAATTCCACCAGCTCACCCACCTCGTTGTCGGACAGCAAACCCTCGGCGGGGCGCAGGCCGATGCCGTCGTGGGAGGCGATGAAGTTGAAGTAGGTGGTGCCATCCTGGGCGGCGGGCATGCCCATCATCCAAGACTTCAGCGCCCGGCAGTCACCGCTGACCATGGTGTTGAGCAGTAGCGGCGGCAACGAGAAGTTGTAAACCAGATGGGCCTCGTTGGCATTGCCGAAGTAGGCCAGATTTTCCCGCAGGGGGATGTTGGTTTCGGTAATGATAATGGCGTCCGGCGCCGCGTGCTCAATCACCGTTCTAAGCAGGCGCACCGCTTCGTGGGTCTGCTCCAGGTTAAGGCAGCTGGTGCCGGGAATCTTCCACAAAAAAGCCACTGCATCCAGGCGGAATATTTTTACCCCCTGATCCAGGTAGTGGCGGACAATGCGGATAAATTCCAGCAGCACCTGGGGGTTCTCAAAATTCAGGTCGACCTGGTCGTGACTGAAGGTACACCACACGTGGCGCTTGCCATCCAGCGTCTGCACCTCAGCCAACAGCGGACTGGTGCGGGGCCGCACTACCTCGCTGTAATCCCCCTCGGGGTCGGCTTCGACAAAATAGTCCATGCCCGGATGCTTGCGCTGTTTGAAGTTTTCAAACCACTGACTGCGAGCGGAGCAGTGGTTGATGACCAAGTCCGCCATTAAATCAAAATCCCGGGCGATGGCGTTGATATCCTGCCACTCGCCCAGCGCGGCGTTGACCTCCACATAGTTGATCACCGCGAAGCCGTCGTCCGAGCTCCAGGGATAGAAAGGCAGAATGTGCACGCCGGTAATCAGCCCCTTCAGCTCCCGCCGCAAAAAGTCGTGCAGGGTATGCAGCGGAAACTCACCGTCGCGAAGAATGGAATCGCCATAGGTGATCAGCAATACATCGCTTTCATCCCAGAGGTTTTTGTGGGCCTCCGGCATAAAACAGCGCTGGTCCAGTGCCATCAGGGCGATGATTTCCTCCGCCAGGGTCACTCGGTCCAGTTCGGGATACAGAACGTTTAAATGCGCCGCCAGTCTCTGGCGAAGATGGTCATCAGCGCTACTCATCAGCTGTATTCCCGCTGATCCTCGGCCACCGCCGCCTTGATATCTTCCAGGACCCCGGGCAGTGCGCTACATACACGGTTCCAGGCTGGAATAAAGGGCGTTTCCATAGGGTTCTCCAAAAAGGTGTTGCCCGCCTTGACGATATTCTGGGCAAACAATTCCACAGCTTCCTCTTCCCGATGCAAATCCAGTTCCAAACCGTTCATTACCGCGTCGTTGCGATAGCTCTCCACAAAATCCAGCGCCACTCGAAAATAGGTGGCCTTGATGGAGCGGAAAGTTTCACTGGTGAACACCACGCCGTTGGTGGCCAATTTGCGGAATACCGCTTTGGCAATATCGATGGACATTTTTGACAGGCCGCCACTGTCATTGTCGGCGGACAGCGACTGGTGCTTGTGGTCGTAGGCGTCGGCAATATCCACCTGACACAGGCGGTTAGTGGAGTAATTGCGGTACACCTCCGACAACACGCCGATCTCCAGGCCCCAGTCGCTGGGTATGCGCAGATCCGTCAGCACATCTTTGCGCATGGAAAACTCCCCGGACAGGGGGTAGCGATAACTGTCCAGATACTCCAGGTAATCCAGATCGCCAAAAATTTTCTTTAGCGAGCGAATAAGCGGCGTCACCAACAGACGACTGACCCGGCCATTGACCCGGCCGTCGGCCACCCGGGCATAAAAGCCCTTACAAAACTCGTAGTTAAAGCCCGGGTTGGCGATGGGGTAGAACAACTGCGCCAACAAGCGGCGGTCGTAGGTCAGGATGTCGCAGTCGTGCAAGGCAATCGCTTCGGCGCGATTGGACGCCAGGGCAAAACCCAGACAATACCAGACGTTGCGGCCCTTTCCCGCCTCCATGGGGGCCAGGGCCTTGTCGCTCAAGCGCTGATCGATGGCCCGCAGCCGGGGTCCGTCGTTCCACAGCACGTGGTGCCGCTGTGGCAGTCGGCCAAAAAACTTCAGTGCGTGCCGGTACTGGGCCTCGTCGGCCTGATCCAGGCCGATAATGATCTCGTCGATATAATCGACCTGGGCGATCTGCTCAATAATATTGGCCAGCGCCGGCCCCTCCAGTTCGGAGTACAGTGACGGCAACACCAGCGCCATCGGGCGCGCCCGGGCAAACTGAGCCAACTCCGCTTCCAAATCGGCAATAGGCCGATCAACCAAATTGTGCAGAGTGGTGATAATGCCGTTTTGATAAAAATCCGCCATGCGAATAATTTCCTTGTTCGTTATTCTTGCTAATCTGCGTCGTTCAACAACGACAGTAGTGTGTTATTCCAGCCCAGCGGGCCCACTTCCTCAGTAATGATCACCTCGCCCTGGGCATCGACCACATCCAGCGGCGGCCGGTGTGGGCGCCGCACTATCACGGCAATATCGGCCGCCCGCAACATCGCCAGATCGTTATCGCTGTCCCCCAGGGCGATCACCCGGGGCTGGCTGTCTGCGGCAATCAGCCGCGGCGCCAACCAGCGCATGGCGGCGCCCTTGTCGCACTGCCCCATAATGTGAATAAACCGACCGCCGCTCAGGGCCTGCAGCCCCTCCACCGCCAGCATGTCCAAAAAACGCTGATACTGTTCCTCGGAGTCCTGCCACAGTATGGGCTCGGAATAGTTGCGATTTAATGCCAGCCGGGCATCACTGACCGGCAGGCCGGCGATGTCACCCAGCTCGTACTCATCCCAATCGGCAAAGCCACTGAAATCAAAACCCAGGGTGTCACGCCAGCCGTGAATGGCATCCAGCACCCGTTCCCGGCGGGGCGCAAACTCGTAACACGCCAGGCCATCAACCCGCTGGCAGTCCTCCATGCCGGAAATCGCGCCCCCGGCCGGGATCACCACGGCGGCACCGTTCTCCACAATCAGTGGCCAGGGGTTGTTGAGGCGCTGCTTAAGACTCATCAGCTCGGCGCGGGTCTTACTGGTGTTCAATACCCAGGGCACGGCCAATTGCTGCAGCCGCTGTAGCGCGGGCTCGGCCGCTGAAAAGCTGTAATCGTTATGATCCAATAAGGTGCCATCCAGGTCGGTGAACACCACGGTGTTCCGCTCAGTCATGCCCTAGCTCTCCTTCCTTACAATGTACCTCTTCAACACTGCGGTCTTGTGCCATGGTCATCACGCAGTCGGCCCGGGCCGGCAGTGTCTCAAGACAGTGGCGAGTCAAACGTTCGTAGTGCTGCACAAAACGTACGATATCTGCCTCACTCATAATTTGCTTACCCTGACGGCGACTCGCCAGGTGACGCTCCTGCTGCTGCCGCCAGCCGGCAACACAATCAAAACTCGGTGCTTTCAGCATCAGCAGGTAATCTACTTCGGCAAACAAGCGCTGATAGTCCCCCGCCAGCTGATCATTGGCATAGCGCCGCCAATCGCCATCGGCGTCTTCATTGGCCTCCAGTACATTGACTGGAGACAGCAACTCGGACTCCGCTTGGGGGCCGGCTCCAAGGCACCAGCCCTCAAAAATCACCAAATCCACCGGACCGCTTATCTGTGGCCACTCACTCTCATCAAAGCGGTCATCGCTGGCCTTGTCAAAGCGCGGCAGCAACATCGATTCTCCGGGCTGCAGCCCTTGTAGACGGTGCAATGTTCGCAAGGCCAGTTTGACGTCATGGGTTCCGGGCACGCCGCGAGTCGCCAATAGCGGATGAATACGCTCGGCCAAAGCCTGGCGCTCGGACCGGCGCAGGTAGAAATCATCCAGTGATAATTGGGCAACACGCAGGCCCTGGCGCTCCCCCAGATACCAACACAGAAAGCTGGCCAGGGTCGACTTACCGCTGCCCTGGGCTCCGTGGATCCCAAGCACCCGAAGGCGGCCGGCGGCAATGCGAGGCTTTAACAGATTGATAAAAGGCAGGAAGTGATTATTGACCTGCTCGCGGTAGCTGTCGGGCAGCTGCTCTTGGATCAGGAAAGTGGTAAGGCTCTCAGCGGATGCGGACAAAGTAGATTCTCCCGGTGATGAATTCGCTGACACCCTACCTCAGGGTGATCACACCGGAATGACAAGCAGATTTCTTGCCAGCCCCTCCCCTGCGGATGGCCGAAACCGTCCGCGGAGAAAAGCGTGGCAGGCGCTCATTAGTGAACGTGACCGTGCTCGAGTTCTTCCTCACTGGCCTCGCGCACGTCTTCGATAGCGACGTCGAAGTGCAGGGTTTGGCCGGCCAGCGGGTGGTTGGCATCCACGGTGACAGTCTCGTCGCTGACGTCTTTTACCACGACCATCTGTACTTGGCCATTGCTGCCCTGGGCCTGAAACTGCATACCGACTTCAATGCTGTCGACACCTTGAAAAGCTTCCCGGGGTACAGGCTGAACCAGCTCGGGGTTAACTTCGCCGTAGGCATCGGCCGGTTCAACGGTAACCTTTAAGTTATCGCCCGCCGCTTTGCCTTCCAGTTCCCGCTCCAGTCCAGGGATAATACCGCCGTGACCGTGGAGATAGGCCAGGGGGTCTTTGCCCTTGGACGAGTCGAGTTCGACGCCGTCATCACTGGTAAGGGTATAGTGAAATGCGACGACACAATTGTTGGCAACTTGCATGGAATCCTCCAAAACTGCAAAAAATTAACGGCGCAGACGGCCAGAGGGCGACTCAGGCACCGTAGTGATAGTTAAGGATGACAGCTTTGGTCCGCTATTTCACGCGCTGGGCAGGATAATCTGCGACGCTTCCCGGAAAAAACGCGATTGATCGGCGCATTCAAGCTGCTGATATAGCCAGTGCATAGCATTGGCGCGATTATGGAAAAGGGCCATGGGGCGGTCGCCCCGGCCCGGAATTGACTTGAGCACCTCGAAACTGAGGTCCGACATCCGGGTGTAGCTCAGTACCGCCATCACCGCCAGGGATGGCGCCCGCACCAACCACTGTTGGGCCTCGTAACTCCAGGAAAAACTGGAGCTTTTGTCCAACAACAGGCCGTAAGACTGTCGCACATTGTCACAACGCCAGTCTTCGTACTCCCGGCACTGGTCGACATCCAGCTCGATGCCCTCATTGACCGTCATACAGACAATGCGGGGGTGCAGTTGGGTCAAGGTGGCAAAACTGAGGTGGGTGTGTGGCATTACGACTCCCAACACCAAAAAGCCTCAGCCTACGCGCCGGCGCGCTTGCCGCGTATCCGTAATCGCCCGTAATCGTTGGGTTATTACTGCCTACTGTTTAATCAGCACAGCAGTCGGCACCCTCAATTAGGATCAATAATTGCCTGTCCCACATCGACGATTTTACGCCGCAACCAGATGTGGCCCGGATCGTGTTGCAAGAGCGGGCTCCACGCCAACTTTAATTCGATGGGGATAATCATAAAGGGCGGCTTGCGGATCACCACCCGGGGATCGTCGTCGTAGAGTTTGGCGACCTGGGTGGGCAGCGTGGCAATCAAATCGCGGTGGCGCGCCAGCAAGGCTGCCACTTGATAGTGGCGGGTAAACACCCGGATTTGCCGCTCATGACCGAACTCCGCCAGGGCCTCGTCCACCCAACCCAAGCGCTGGCTATCGCGGTGGCTCATCCCCCGACCCACCCCCATGCCGGTTTTACTCACCCAGATATGGGGAGCACTGAGAAAGGCGTCCATATCAAAATTATCCCGGGCGGGGTTTTCGCTACTCATCAAACAAGAAAAACTGTCCCGCCAGACTGTCGCCTGATGGAAGGACTGAGGCAGGCGATCAAAGCGGTTTACCGCCATATCGATTTTGCCCTGCTCCAGGTCCTGAAAGGTCACATCACTGGGGGTAAGAATATCCAAGGTGATATTGGGTGCGTCTTCGCGCAGCTGAAACAACAGCGCGGTCAGGAGGGTGGATTCAGCGTAGTCGCTGGCCATAATCCGAAACACCCGGCTGCTTTTGGTGACCTCAAAATCGCTCACCGGCAGCACCGCCTGCTCTACCGACGCCAAAATATGGCGAATCTGGGGCTGCAACTCCAGCGCCCGCTCAGTGGGGGTCATACCTTCGCTGGTCCGCACCAGCAGAGGATCATTGAACAAGTCCCGCAGGCGGCGCAGGCCATTGCTCAGTGCTGGTTGGGTGATGCCCAGTTGCTCGGCTGCCCGGGTGACGTTTTTCTCCCTAAGCAGCACATCCAGATACACCATCAGGTTGAGATCGACGCAGGATAAATTCATGGCATTAATAATCAGAAGAACCAAAATAGGCTGGAATTATGAAGCTTTCCGCCCCCACCTACCACAGCGCTGTGCATTTATTACCGCTTTATGAGGTCCCAAATCACGCTTTTGAGGAATCTTCCCTGCCCACCGGGGCCTTATTTTCGGCCTTCGATCCCCCGGAGGCGGCTTTGCGACGGGTCGACGCGGCGGCAGAGGCCTTACGCCGATTGGAGCTGGCAGCCTTTTTGCGAGCCGGTGCTTTTTTTGGGGCCGCGGCTCGCCCGCTGGTCGCCGCGCTTTCTTCTTGGGCAGTACCGCCATCGGGCTCGGATTGTCTGCCCTGAACCACCTGATCGGAGTCCCCGCCCTCCTCTGCCATTGAGGCCTCGAACTCCGATTGCACCATGCTATCGAGCTGATCCAGAGTCTCTTCCGTGAGTGGCGTTTCCGCTTCTGCCTTTGGCGTCTCGCCGGTATTGCCCCCGGAGCCGGACGGGCTGGCGTCGGCGCCGGAACTCGACGCCGCCTTATCCTTATCCCGGTGTTTAGTTTTTGCCGACTTGGCTTTCTTGCGGCGTGAGGGCTCCACCCGCTCCCGGTCTTCCGCAAAATGAAGCGCCATATTAAACGCCCGGCGGGTGAAGGCCAGCACTTCCTCGAAGTCTTCGTCGGAGAGCTTGCGGGCATTGTCGACGTTGCGATAAATCTTTAAAAATTTGCGCTCCCGCTCCGCCTTGATCATCAAGCGGTCCAGGCCAGTCATATTAAGAAACTGACTCAACCAGGGATGGTAAGTACGTGAAAAGCGGATAATAAATGGCAGTGGGTCATTGCGGGAATAGTAGGATGCCAAACGCAGCATAACGTCCACAGGCAGCCCGGTCTTGCCCTCTTCCACCGCCCGAAGAATATCGGGGTCGTTAAGATCGATAATGGAGGACAATTCCTCCACCGACAGGCCCGCGGTTTGGCGCATATCCTTCAAGGCCCGGCCCGCCTTGCCCATTAGCTCCAGGCGTTCCGGTGACTTGAACAGAGTGTCAGCCAGCAAGCTCGAGTTGGCCGCGCGCTTAAAGGCTTTTCCAGACAGCCCTGCCGCACTGTTCAGCATACCCGCCAGACGCCGCTCAATACCGCGGCCACCTTCTTTCTTGGCCGCTTTGCCGCTTTTGCCGTCACCCGGCTGTTTTTCTGAATCGCCCTTTGCCATATCTCTCAAACCCCATCGCCGTCGTGATAGCGCCGACAGGCACAAATCATTTGCTTGCGCGCCCTTGTCAGCCATCGCGCTTTGCAACACAATAAATCCGCACTCGGGCGTTTCGCAGAGCCCCATCTGTCGGCCACTGCGCTCGAAAACCCTGTCGGCCTCGGGCTCCCCTTAGGCCCACTTAAACGCATAATAATCAGTTAGTAAAGCGCATCGTTATACACCCGGATTGTGCGCCCATAGAAGCCAACGCAAGGACACAGACTTTGTCGAACAGCCAAGACAACCGCGCCGCTCCCGGCGATTCCGGGCTCCGACAGCGGGCAGAACAAGCACTGCGCTTCACCAAGAACCTGGCTACCGGCACGGTGGGCATCTATAGTGCCATCACACCTCTAACAGACCTGATAAACCGCGACGCTGCCATTACCGAGGGCGAGCTTCACCATGCCATCGACACCTTGTTTAAGGCTCTGGCCAAGCACCCAGTCAACGACCAGTTGCGGGGCCTGACCAACGGTCTGCGCCAGTGGAACCTGCTGCCCAACGAGCAGAGCACCGAGGCGCTGATGGGCGCCATGATGAACCGCTTCACAGCGCTTACGGCCAATGTCGTACCCCAGGAAGTCACCGACGAGTTCTGGCATTTCTTTAACGAGCTGGCCGGCGAGCCGGAGCTGAGTGGGCTGGGAGAAATCGGTCTGGATATCGGCCGCATCCTACTGAGCACTTACGAGCCTCTGATTGCCGACACCCTGAATCAACTCAAGGAGTTGCGTCGCAGCAACGATGAGCAACTGCGGCGCGCCGTCGGCGGCGTCAGTGTTATCCGCAGCGACCTGGTAATCTTCCGGCGACAAATCAAGGCGCTGCGGCACATTCGCACATTTTTCCAGATCCCCGAAGACGACTTCCGTGCCCAGGCCGACATCGTCGCCCAAATGGTTAGGGAGTTTGGGCCTTTCTTTATAAAAATCGCCCAAGTGGCCGCCGCCAACTCGGACTTTCTACCAGAGGAAATGGCCGATGCCCTGGCGGTGTTCCAGGAAGATGTCGAGCCGATGAATGCCAGTGAAGTGGAACAGGCCTTTCTGGAATCCTTCCAGCAACGCCCGGAGCGGCTGTATTTTGGTTTTGATCCGGAAAAGCCCCTCAAGTCCGGCTCCATTGCCTCGGTCTACACCGCTTACCGCCCGGCCGAATCGCCCCCCGGAGACTCCAGCCAGGACAAGCAGCGGATCACCAACATGGTTCCCGTGCTGCTGAAAGTAGGCCGGCACAATCTGGAGCGGGAGTTTTTGATCGGCAAAACTGTGATCAAACTGTTTATTCTCACCAGTCAGTACTGGGCTCCCCACTCCAAGCTCACGCCCTTCCTCCATTCCTGGCTGAACCAGACCGACATCTTTGTCGAGGGCTTCCGCGAAGAGCTGGACTTTGAAGCCGAAGCAGAAAACCAGCAACGCTTCCGCCACCGGGCGCGCTTTAATCCCGACTGGAATGTCCCAGACGTCTACCGGGGCACCCGGCGCATTATCGAAATGGAACTGATAGAGAACGCCGAGAGCCTGAACAAAGCCTTTACCAAGTTACCCAAGCGCCAATCCCGCAAGCGCCGGCGGCGTATTGCCCGCCAATACCTCCACGCCATGCTGACCCATATGCTGGTGGACAAGGAGTTTCACGGCGACCTGCACCAAGGCAATATCATGGTCCGCGCCCAGCGCGAGTTATTTTTTATCGACTGGGGCAACACCGTCGATCTGAGGGAGATCTGGCGGCCGGTGCTGGGCTACCTCGCTGCGGTCTGCAGCTGCAATGCCCAGGCGACTGCACAAAGCTTGATTGCCATGTCCCCCGATCCCCAGCAAGCTCGCGCCTCGCTGGAAGACATTGCCGGAATTGCCGACAAGACCTTTCAACAAGCGGAGCTGACTCCGCTGGAATTACGCCACGCTATCCGCGTACTGCGGGAGGGCAAGTCGGGCCTTAAAAAACGCATAGAGGTAGCGCTCAACCTGCTGGCCAACCTGTCCCGGCAAGGGATTCCAGTGCGCGGCGAGTACCTTCACTTGTCCCGGTCCCTATCGGCAATGACTGGCTCATTTCTGGGGCTTTACCAAGGACTGCCCCAGCGCGACCTGATCCAGGACCTGATGACAGTCTGGTTCAGCTTTCCGGCGAAAGCGGGTCTAAGTCTAGCCCTGGGCTCGGCGGCAGAGGCGCTGCAATCCCTGGACCCCAAGGTCACCGTATTTAGCCCGCCAGCGTTGAACAACGCGGACATGATACGGCCATTATCGGCGGCCTAGCCATGGCGTATACGGTCATTCTCTCCCCCCTCAAAGCCCTGTCAGCACACATCGACAAACTGATCCGCGGCCGCTTGTGGCTCAAGGTCCTAATCGGCTTGGGCCTGGGTATTCTCGCCGGTATCGCGCTGGGGCCTGATCTCGGCCTGTTCAGCGTCGAGACCGTTCGCACCATAACCGCCTGGCTGGCCCTGCCCGGTCAACTGTTTCTTTCCATTATCCAAATGATCGTGGTACCGCTGGTGCTGGCCTCGGTGGTTGGCGGGCTCGCCGCCAACAAAGATATCTCGGCGATGAAGAAAAACGGCATTCTCGCCCTGGGGTTTATTACCGCATTCACCGCTCTGGCGGCCAGTATCGGTATTGCTTTGGCACTGTATATTCAGCCGGGCAACTACATCGACGCCTCCACGCTCAGTGACGCACAAGTCGCGCCGCTAACCAGCACTGTTGCCAAGGGCTTCCCCGAGGCCGCCGAACTACCCTCAAAGGTGTCGGCCCTCATTCCGAAAAACCCGCTCGCTTCTATGGCCTCCGGCGAGATGCTGCAAGTCATCTTATTCGCCGCCGTATTGGGCGCGGCACTGCTCTCCATTCCCGCCAAACAATCCCGGCCACTGTTTGAACTGCTCACTGCCCTACAGGAGGTGAGCCTGCGCATCGTGTCCTGGGCAATGATGCTGGCGCCATTGGCGGTATTCGGACTGATCACCAAGCTGGTTGCCAACTTGGGTATTGAAGTGCTCACCGGTATGGCGATCTACGTCGCCACTGTTTTAGTGGGCCTGCTGTGTGTTGCGGGGATGTACATTATCGTCGCCAAACTGACGCTAACGATCAAAATTACCGCCTTTCTCGGCCATGTTCGCGAACTATTGCTACTGTCGTTCTCCACCAGCAGCTCGGCAGCAGTCATGCCTATCACCCTGGAAGTGGCTGAAAACAGACTGGCCATCAACCCGGAAATTGCCCGCTTTTTAGTCCCCTTGGGCGCCACAATCAATATGACAGGCACGGCCTTATATCAAGGCGTGGCAACCGTTTTTCTGGCCCAGGTGTTTCAGGTAGAACTGGGACTCACCAACTACTTGTTTGTGGTAACCATGGCCGTGGCGGCTTCTATAGGTTCACCAGCAACACCGGGGGCAGGCATTATCATTCTGAGCATGGTTCTAGAGGGTGTTGGCATTCCCGCAGCGGGCGTGGCACTTATATTGGGCGTAGACCGGGTACTGGATATGTGCAGGACTTCGGTGAATATACTGGGCGATGTGGTTGCCTGTGCTGCGGTACAGTCACTGTCTAACGGCGCGCGGCATAAGCAAACGGTCAGCGTAAACGCAGAATAAAAAAAGGCCCGGGACAAACCCGGGCCAAGCCTCACTGACAGGAAAAAGGTAGGCCCGAGCTGCGCGACCGGACCGGGCCTGAATTTAACGGCCGTGTTTGGCCTTGAACTCGATACGGCGACGGTGCAAAACCGGCTCAGTGTAGCCGTTAGGCTGCTCGCAACCTTTGAAGACCAACTCACAGGCAGCCTGAAAAGCCACGCTATCGTCAAAGTTGGGCGCCATATTGATGTACTCGGGGTCGCCGGCATTTTGACGATCCACCACCGCCGCCATGCGCTTGAGGGTCTCCATCACCTGCTCTTCGCTGCACACACCGTGGCGCAACCAGTTGGCAATATGCTGACTGGAGATACGCAACGTGGCGCGGTCTTCCATCAGGCCAACATCGTTAATATCGGGCACCTTGGAACAACCGACACCCTGGTCGATCCAGCGCACCACATAACCGAGGATGCCCTGGGCATTGTTATCCAGCTCTTGCTGAATCTCGTCGGCAGACCAGTTGGTTTCTGCAGCCAGCGGCACGGTGAGAATGTCGTCCAAGGCGGCGCGCTGACGCTGGGCGATCTGCTCGTGCAGGCTCAAAACGTCGACCTGGTGGTAGTGCATCACGTGCAGTGTTGCCGCGGTCGGTGAAGGCACCCAGGCGCAGTTGGCCCCGGATTTGGGGTGGCCGATTTTGGCCTCCATCATTGCCGCCATTTCATCGGGCATGGCCCACATGCCTTTACCGATTTGGGCACGGCCGCTGAGGCCGGTGGCCAGGCCGATATCCACGTTCCAATCTTCGTAAGCTTTGATCCAGGCCTGCTGCTTCATATCGGCTTTGCGGACAAAGGCACCGGCTTCCATGGAGGTATGAATCTCATCGCCGGTACGGTCCAAAAAGCCGGTGTTGATAAAAATCACTCGCTCTTTGGCGGCTTCGATACAAGCTTTTAGATTGACCGTGGTGCGACGCTCCTCGTCCATAATGCCGATCTTCAGGGTATTTCGAGCCAGACCCAGCGCGTCTTCTACCCGGCTAAACAGCTCGGCAGCGAAGGCGACCTCTTCAGGACCGTGCATTTTCGGCTTAACAATATAGACACTGCCAGTGCGGCTATTGCTAAGCGCGCCGGTATTTTTGAGATCGTGAATAGACGCCAGGCCGGTAACCATGGCATCCATAATGCCTTCCGGGACTTCATTACCCTGGGGATCGAGAATCGCCGGATTGGTCATCAGGTGGCCGACATTACGCACCAGCAACAAGCTGCGGCCGTGGAGGATTTTTTCGCTGCCGTCCGGGGCGGTAAAAGTGCGGTCAGCCGCCATGCGACGGGTCAGAGTTTTGCCGCCCTTTTCCAGCTGCTCCTCCAGATCGCCCTTCATCAGACCCAGCCAGTTGCTGTAGACCAGGGCTTTGTCTTCGGCATCGACGGCGGCGACGGAGTCCTCGCAGTCCTGGATGGTGGTGAGGGCTGACTCCAGCACCACGTCTTTGATGCCTGCGAGATCGGTTTTGCCGATCGGATGGCTGCCATCGATCTGAATATCGATATGCAGACCGTTGTTAGCCAGCAGTACATTGGTGGGCGCGCTGGCATCGCCAGCAAAGCCGGCAAATTGCTCCGCGTTTTGTAGCTCGGTGGTGGCGCCGTCTTTCAACACGATCTGCAGGGCACCGTTGGCCACCCGCAGGGCGGCGGCATCGGCATAGCTGCCTGCCGCCAAAGGCGCGTGGCGGTCGAGGAAGGCCTTGGCGTAGGCAATAACCTTGTCACCGCGCACCGGGTTGTAGGCGCCGGCTTTTTCAGCGCCACCGTCTTCAGGGATAACATCGGTGCCGTACAGTGCGTCGTAGAGGCTACCCCAACGGGCGTTGGCCGCGTTGAGTGCGTAGCGGGCATTCATTACCGGCACCACTAGCTGGGGGCCAGCGAGGGTGGCGATTTCGGCGTCGACATTTTCTGTTGTAATAGAGAAGTCAGCCGGCTCTGGAAGCAAGTAGCCAATTTCCTGCAAAAAGCCTTTATAAGCGGCAGGCTCAATCGCACCGGGGTTGTCTCTGTGCCACTGGTCAATCTGCGCCTGAATAGCATCGCGCTTGGCCAGCAGCTCGGCGTTGCGAGGCGCCAAGTCTTTAAGGATGGCAGCCAGCTCGCTCCAGAAATGATCGGGCTCGATGCCAGTCCCCGGCGCAATGCGCTCGTTCACCAGGGTGTACAATACCTCGGCAATCTGTAAGCCGCTGTGCTCGATGCGTTGGTTGGCTGGGCTGGAAGCAGTTTGATCAGACACGGGGATTTCCTCACACAATGCGCAGGGGCGAACAACCACCCCGGGCGTTTACGTGACTCTATCCTAGTGCCGGTTTTATAATTCCGCAAATTTATCCATATTATTGGCGCTATTCACGCCATAAATGTTTTCACTGTGTTATCTTCTATCCCTCAGGCCCCGAACTGGCTGAAAAATTACCTATAAATAGCCAAGCGGTTCGCCCCACCAAAGATTTCCCAAAAAAATAGCGGGAATAAAAACTATAAATTAGATTAATTCGCCCCATAGGCCTACACTGCGCAGCGTGTACCACTAACGCCACACGCAGGAAGGGATTGATTATGTCCAACTATCAACAAGACATCCAAGCGATCGCAAATCTTCGCGAAGCCATGGGCAGCGGCTGGAGAGATATCAATCCAGAATATGCCGCCCGCATGAAAACCCAGAACCGTTTCAACACGCACCTGGATATCGCCAAGTACACCGCCGATATCATGCGCAAAGACATGGACGAGTACGATGCTGACACCAGCAAGTACACCCAGTCACTGGGCTGCTGGCACGGCTTTATCGGCCAACAAAAGCTGATCTCCATCAAAAAGCACTTCGGCCACACCGACAAGCGCTACTTGTACCTGTCTGGCTGGATGGTTGCGGCGCTGCGCTCTGAGTTCGGCCCTCTGCCCGACCAGTCCATGCACGAGAAAACAGTGGTTGCCGACCTGATTCGCGAGCTGTACACCTTCCTTAAGCAAGCAGACGCCTGGGAACTGAACCACCTGTTCCGTGACCTGGATGCCGCCCGTGACGCTGGCGATACCGCCAAGGCCGAGGAAATCACTGCCAAAATCGACAATTTTGAAACCCACGTGGTGCCCATCATTGCCGACATCGACGCTGGCTTTGGTAATGCCGAGGCGACCTACCTGCTGGCCAAAAAACTGATCGAGGCGGGTGCCTGCTGTATCCAAATCGAAAACCAGGTTTCCGACGAGAAGCAGTGCGGCCACCAGGACGGTAAAGTTACCGTTCCCCACGAGGACTTCCTGGCCAAGATCCGCGCCGTGCGCTACGCCTTCCTGGAGCTGGGCGTGGACAATGGTGTTATCGTTGCCCGTACCGACTCTCTGGGCGCCGGCCTGACCAAGCAAATCGCCGTAACTAACGAGCCCGGCGACCTGGGCGACCAGTACAACGCCTTCCTGGACGGCGATTACATTGATAGCGCCGCCGACATCAACAATGGCGACGTGGTCATCAAAGCCAACGGCAAACTGCTCAAGCCCAAGCGTCTGCAAAGCGGCCTGTTCCAATTCAAGCCCGGCTCTGGCGAAGACCGCGTGGTACTGGACTGCATCACCAGCCTGCAAAACGGCGCCGACCTGCTGTGGATCGAGACCGAGAAGCCCCACGTTGGCCAAATCGGCGGCATGGTTAATCGTATCCGCGAAGTGGTTCCCAATGCCAAGCTGGTCTACAACAACAGCCCGTCCTTCAACTGGACCCTGAACTTCCGTCAGCAAGTGTTCGACGCGTGGAGTGAAGCAGGTAAAGACGTCTCCGCCTACGACCGCGCCAAGTTGATGAGCGTTGAGTACGACGAGACCGAGCTGGCTGCTGAAGCCGACGAGAAGATCCGTACCTTCCAGGCCGACGCGTCTCGGGAAGCCGGTATCTTCCACCACCTGATCACCCTGCCGACTTACCACACTGCGGCCCTGTCTACTGACAACCTGGCCAAAGGTTACTTCGGTGACGAAGGCATGCTGGCCTACGCTGGTGGTGTTCAGCGCAAAGAGATTCGCGAAGGTATCGCTACGGTTAAGCACCAGGATATGGCTGGCTCTAACATCGGCGACGACCACAAAGAGTACTTTGCTGGTGACGCCGCGCTGAAAGCCGGTGGTAAAGACAACACCATGAACCAATTTGGCTGATACCAAAGGTACAGTGGTGTATAAAGAAGGGCGGCAGCGATGTCGCCCTTTTTTGTATCTGGGTAAGACTCCCACCGTGGTGGCGGCAACTCCAATATTGACGTGGCGGACACCCCATGGAATGGGGCCGGCACAAATATGGACAAGGTAGCCACAGCAACGCCCCACCCACCGAATCAGTAGGGTGGACATCGCCGTTTATGTCCACCGGGCACCGCCACACCATAAATATGGACGCGGCGGACACACAACGAACCCGTAGGGTGGACATTGCCCTTTTATGTCCACCTCCAACACTTGCATTAAGGAGGCCCCATGTCGATTTCCACCCCCGACCTCTGCGACGAACACGGCGACGCCGTTCGCGTCATTGAACTGCAGTTCCGCCACTACGGCGCGGTAACCCAATTCGGTGGCCAGGTGCAGACCATTAAGTGTTTTGAGGACAACTCTCTGGTCGCCGAGCAAGTTAAAACCCCAGGCGAAGGTCGCGTGCTGGTGGTCGATGGCGGCGGCTCGCCCCGGCGCTCCCTGCTGGGTGACAACTTGGCCAGCGCGGCGGTAAAAAACGGCTGGGCGGGTATTGTTATTTTTGGCTACCTGCGAGACGTTGAGGAAATTGCACCGATGGAGCTGGGCGTTATGGCCCTGGGCAGCGTCCCCCGCAAGACCGAAAAGCGCGGCGAAGGTCAGCTTGGCGTAAACTTGCACTTTGGCGGCTGCGAAATTGGCTGTGGTGACTTCCTCTATGCCGATGAAACCGGCGTCATTGTCGCCAGCCAGGCCCTGCAGGGTTAATACCGCACACGCAAATCACCACCCAATAGTCGATAACAACATTTGAGGATGCACTATGAAACTGGGACTACTGCTGGGGTACTCCGGCGCCGAACTGAAGCTGCCCATGGACGATATCCAACACGCTGAATCCCTGGGTTTTGACTCAGTGTGGACCGCCGAGGCCTATGGATCTGACGCTGTCAGCCCAGCGGCCTGGATTCTCGCTCAGACCAAAACCATTAAAGTGGGCACGGCCATTATGCAGATGCCCGCCCGCACCCCGGCGATGACCGCGATGACGGCCATGAGTCTGGATGCCCTTTCCGGCGGCCGTTTTATTGTCGGTCTGGGCGCCTCTGGCCCCCAGGTGGTAGAGGGCTGGCACGGCGTGCCCTATGGCAAACCGGTGACCCGGACCCGGGAATACATCAAGATTATGAAGCAAATTTTTGAGCGCAAAGGGCCGGTAGAATTTGATGGCAAAATGTACCAAATGCCCAACAAAGGCGAAGGCACTACTGGCCTGGGTAAGCCATTGAAGTCCATTCTCCATGGCAACCCGGCCATTCCCATTTACACCGCCTCTATTACCCCCAACGGCGTTGCCGCCTCTGCGGAAGTGGCCGACGGTGTATTCCCGGTGTGGATGAGCCCGGAAAAGTACTCGGTACTAGAGCCCAGCATCAACAAAGGTTTAGAGAAAAGCGGCCGCACAAAAGCCGATTTTGATGTCGCGCCCTTTGTCGGTGTGATCATGGATGACAACCTGGACGGCTGCCGCTACTTCATCAAAGACTTCCTGGCACTCTACATTGGTGGCATGGGCGCCAAAGGCAAAAACTTCTACACCGATTACGCCACCCGCATGGGCTACGGTGACGCCGCCGAAAAAGTGCAGGACCTCTATCTGGCAGGCAACAAAGACGAGGCCCGGGAAGCGGTGCCCAATGAGCTGGTTGACGAGATCGCGCTGGTCGGCCCCGAAGCGCGGATTCGCGAGCGAGCCAAAGACTGGTTGGCCGCAGAAAAGCGCGGTGAAGTGGGCACCATGATCCTCAACTGTCAGCAGGCCGAGGCCCGAGAAGTGGTGGCCGATTGCTTCCTGTAATCGCCTCATAAACCCAGCACCCGGCGTCAGATCAGGGCGCCGGGCTTCGCTTTGCCGACAAAGTCAGGCAGACTGCTGAAATCGATTTTTATAGGAATTAATAGACCCCATGACCGCCGTCACCCGCCGCTTGGCCATGGCCATTCTCAACGGCTTTGATGCTTTTTTTGCCGAGTACAAAAATATTACGCTGGGAGCACAGGCCCGCTTTGAAGCGGCGGACTGGCAGGGTGCGCAAAAAGCCATGCGGGCGCGGCTGGACTTGTGGAAGCAAAAGCGCGCCATTGTCGCCGAGGCGGCCTACACCATCACCGGTGGCAGTGTGGAGGATCGGGATAACTGGGAAGTGGCCAAGCAGGAATACGCCGAGCTGATCCAGAATCACGACAATTTTGAGATTGCCCAATCCTTCTTCAACTCTATTTACTGCACCGTATTCAATCACGAAAAAATCCGCGAGCAACACACCTTTGCCCTGGTGCCCATGGAGCATCGCGGCCCTATCGACAGCGAGTCGATCCTGCATCGCTATCACTTCGGCGGCAACAACGCCGCCGAGATTATCAGCCGCATGCTGGACAACTGCGAGTTCAATATCCCCTGGGAGGACAAGAGCCGGGATATCGACTTTATCCTCAATGTGGTTAACGACGAACTTATTCCGCGAATTCCCAAAGGCAGCGGCGATATCTGGGTGGAAACCCTGGAGTCGTTGTTTTTCCGCAACAAAGCAGCGTATCTGGTGGGGCGGGTCTACAGCGGGCGCTTCAGCCTGCCCTTTGTGCTGCCGATTCTTCACACTGAAGAAAACGCCATTTACGTCGATACCCTACTTTACGACCCCGACGACATCTCCATTCTGTTCAGCTTCAGCCGCAGCTATTTTATGGTGGATGCCTCCATCCCCTCGGAATACGTGGCCTTTTTGCGTCGCTTGATGCCCCACAAGGAAGTCTTCGAGCTCTATAACGCGCTGGGGATGCCCAAGCACGGTAAAACCGAATTCTTCCGTTTTGCGGTGGCCGACACCATCAACAGTGCCGAGCCCTATGTCATAGCCCCGGGCATCAAGGGTATGGTGATGCTGGTGTTTACCCGCCCGGATTTCGACTACGTCTACAAGGTCATCAAGGACCGCTTTACCCCACCCAAGGAAATGACTCGGGATCACGTGAAGAAGTGCTACAGCCTGGTCAAACGCTGGGACCGGGGTGGGCGCATGGCAGATACCCAGGAGTTCAATAATCTGGCCTTTGATCGCCGGCGTTTTTCCGACGAACTGATGGCCGAGCTGTATAAAGAGGCGCCGTCACTGGTGGAGGAAAACGGCAATGTGCTGATCCTCAAACACGTCTATATCGAGCGCAAAATGGTGCCCCTCAACCTCTATCTGAAAGAGTGCGACGAGCAGCAGCTGTACAGCGTGATGGACGAGTACGGCAAGGCCATCAAGCAGCTGGCGGCGGGTAACCTCTTCCCCGGCGATATGCTGCTAAAAAACTTTGGCGTTACCCGTCACGGCCGGGTGGTATTTTACGACTACGATGAAATCTGCCCCCTCACCGACTGTAACTTCCGCCGCTTGCCGGAACCCAAAACCGAAGAGCAGGCCATGGCCACCCACCCCTGGTACGAGGTCAAACCGGAAGACGTATTCCCGGAAGAATTCCGTTTATTCTTCTCCGGCAATCAGAAGGCCAAGAAAGTCTTCGATGAATTACACAGCGACCTCTATGACCCAGACTACTGGCGGGATCTGCAGGATCGAATCAGCCAGGGTTACGTGGCTGACGTGTTCCCCTATCGCAAGAAGCAGCGCTTTCAGCAGCGGGCCGATGGCAACAACAGTCTCAGCGACTAAGGCGACACTCAACGCCGCAGCAGGGAGACCGGAACCGATTTAAATTCCGGCGTATGGCTCCTGGGGTCGGTGCGCCGGGAGCTAAGCACGTTGGCCTCGGGGTAATAAGCCGCCAGGCAGCCTTGGGGAATATTGGCTAACTTCACCTCCACCTGCTCCATGGTCCCGCTATTTGATCGCAGATCCACCCGATCGCCTTCCCGAACGCCATGCTCCAGCGCATCTTGTTGATTAACCAGCACTACCCAACGATGCAACACACCCCGATAGCTGTCTTTCTCTTCATAGATAATGGAGTTGAACTGGCCTTCGCTACGCAGTGTCATCAAGGTAAAAGGATGAAGCTCATCGCTCTCAGAATCCTTACCCGCTGGCAGCACGAAGCGGGCGCGGCCATTGGCAGTGGCAAACTCGGGCTGGTGCTTGATGCGCCCTTTAACATAGAACTCGCGCTTGGCCACCTCAATATCAGCCAATGCTTCCATCCCCGGCACCACCCGGGCGATCGCTTCCCGAACCGACTGATGGCGCTTGAACTCGGCAAAGTTCACCCCGGTGTCCTTCAGCAATCGCTGGCCAATATCGGCCAGCACCGCCACCTCCGAGCGCACCGAGGCAATGCGACTGATACCGCCATCGCTCAAGCGCACATAGTTAAACATCGACTCTTGAGTCGTGGGCTCCGGCTCTTCATCCCGGGCGCAAACCGGCAGAACAATTGCTTCCCCGGCGTCGACTCCAGTGACATGACCGCGGTTTAAAGTTGTGGTTAGAAATACTTTAAAACCGATATTATCCATGGCCTGACGCGCCCATTCGCTGTCCGGCGTGGCCTCGTAAAGGTTGCCCCCCATCATCAGCGCCGCATCCATGTCGCCGCGGTGGGCCGCGTCCAACGAAGCCAAGGTGTGTAGGCCCGGCGTTTGCGGCAGCGACACGCCAAAGGACTGCTCGATGCGCTCAAACACCTGGGCGGGCAGTACCGGCTTGACGCCGATGGTACCGATTCCCTGCACATTACTGTGCCCACGCAGTGGCAGCAGTCCGGCGCCAACCTTGCCCACCATGCCTCGCAACAAAGCCAAGTTGCTGATCCACTCGATATTGTCGACACCGTGGCGGTGGTGGGTCATGCCCATGCCCCAGGCAAAAATGGCCTTATTGGACTGACTGTAGGCCTCCGCCACTTTGTCGATATCGGCCCGGGCTATCCCACACTGCTTTTCCAGATTCGGCCAGGACTGCTGCAGCAGGTAATCCACCAGCTCGGCATAGCCGTCACAGTGGCTGTCGATAAAACCTTTATCGATAGCCCCCCTCTCCAATACCGCCTTGGCCAATGCGATAAACAAGGCAATGTCGCTACCGATTCGCGGCTGTAAATAGAGGCTCGCCACCTCGTCGCCGCCCTTGATCATGGAGCTGACCATTTTGGGGGCCGCGAACTGTACCAGTCCGGCCTCCCGCAGCGGGTTGATGACCACCACCGTGCCGCCGCGACGGCGCAGCTCGATAAGCTTGTGCAGCAAACGGGGATGATTGGAGGCAGGGTTGGCACCAATCAGAAAGAAGGTATCGCAGTGCTTGATATCCTCCAGCTCCACCGTGGCAGTGCCAGTACCGATTGTGGAGGCCAGTGCTTCACCGGTAGCCTGGTGGCAGTAGTAAGAGCAGTTGCTGATATTGTTAGTGCCATACAACCTGGCCATCAGTTGTAGCACAAACCCCGCCTCGTTGGAGGAGCGGCCCGAGCTGTAAAAAAAGCTGCGGGCGGGGTCGGTTTTGCCAAAGCGCTGCGCAACCCGGTCAATGGCCCAGTCCCAGTCGACCTCCTGGTACCGATCCTGGCCAGCGGCTTTGTAAATCGGCTTGCCCAGTCTGCCCAGATGCTCCAGCTCTCGCGCGGACAGTTGCCGAAACTCAGCCAGACTGTGGTTAAACACATCGCCGGGAATGGGCGGCTGAATATCGGTGGACTGGGCCTGAATGCTCTTGTTACACACCGAGGGGAATTCATCCAACTCATTGGTCATGCCGCCGCGCTGCCCACCCATACCCAGGCCACAGGCCTTGCAGGCATTTTTGGCATTGAGGGCTTTGGCGGAATTCAGCAGGCCGATCTTTCGGGCTGTATTGAGGGTGTAGAGGACTTTCTTGGGGCCGCCGCCAATGACGCGTTTTTCAGTCATACCGCTACCGCTTTCCTGTTTATTAGTGGGCTACACAATTTTACTAGTTGGCTGCACAACGCCGCCTTGCTGAACAGTTTAAGGCAAAGCCTGAGGTATCATCAGGTTGTGCAGAGGTTCCCTAGCTCTCCAGCAAAAAGGTGACCGGTCCATCGTTAAGCAGGGTAATTTGCATATCAGCGGCAAATTCGCCCTGGGCAACGGTGTGGTGCTTAGCCTCGGTATAGGCCACGCAGTGTTCATACAAGGCCTTGGCCTGCTCGGGCGGCGCCGCCGAAGAAAAGCTGGGGCGCAAGCCCTTACGGGTGTCTGCCGCCAGGGTGAATTGCGACACCAGCAGCACGCCGCCGTCGATATCCGCCACCGAGCGATTCATTTTGCCCTGCTCATCGGCAAAGACCCGGTAGGCTAGCATTTTATCGAGTAACTTTTCGGCGCTAAATTGATCGTCCTGTTTCTCGATACCCACAAAGGCCAGCAGCCCCTGTTGGATTTCTCCCACCACACTGCCCCCTACCTCGACTCGAGCGTGGCGAACCCGTTGTAGCAAAATTTTCAAAATTGTTCCCTACGTTGAATGACGAAGACCGCCAGCGAACACATTGCAGTGAGTGTGAACAGACCCTAGTAAGTGGGCCCCTCATCGGCCAGCAGGTCGGCGATCTCGTCGCTGGCTTTGACCAGCGCATCGGTAATGCCCGGCTCAAAGGCAGAGTGTCCCGCCTCGCGGATAACGTGCAGTTCAGCCGCGGGCCAAAGCCGATGAATGGCTACCGCCTGATCTAACGGACACAACAAGTCGTAGCGACCGTGCACAATAATACCGGGGATATCGGCAATGCTATCCATGTTCTCCAGCAACTGGTTATCGGCGAGAAAACAGTGATTGATAAAATAGTGGGTCTCGATGTGGGACATCGACACGGCCACATGGGCATTGGTCATCTGTTCCTCGATATCGTGACTGGGGCGCAGCGTGCTGCAGCGCGCCTCCCACAGCGACCAGGCTTTGGCGGCGGCCATACGGGCGACTTCGTTATCGTCGTGCAGGGCCCGGTGGTAGGCCTCAATCCAGTTTTCATCGCCAATGCGCTCCACACCCTCGGCAAAATCCTGCCAATAGTCCGGATAAACCCGGCTGGCACCGCCCTCGCTGTAGAACCAGTTCAAGTCCTGGGCGCGGCACAGGAAAATGCCCCGCAATATCAGCGCGGCAGCTCGCTGCGGGTGAGCCTGAGCGTAGGCCAGCCCCAAGGTCGAACCCCAGGAACCCCCAAACACCACCCAGCGCTCTATGCCCAGCTGCTGGCGAATCACCTCAATATCGGCAATAAGGTGCGCTGTGGTGTTGTTCTCTAAGCAGGCGTGGGGCGTTGAGCGGCCGCTGCCGCGCTGATCAAAGCAGACAATACGGTAGCGCTCCGGGTCGAAAAAGCAGCGCGCCTTGGGATTGCAGCCCACACCGGGCCCGCCGTGCAGAAACACCACCGGCAAGCCGTCGGGGTTGCCGCTTTCCTCAACGTAGAGCACATGGGGGGCATCCACCGCAATTTGGTGGGTCGCATAGGGTTTGATATCGGGATAGAGCGACTGCATAAGGGCCTTCTCCACACTGGTGTTTTACCAGTGTAGCGCAGAAGGCCCTATCGAGTGAGGGTGGATTCTACTTGGTGGCGCGCTTGCGCTCGTTTTCAGTGAGCAGTTTCTTGCGCAGACGAATGCTTTCCGGCGTCACTTCCACCAGCTCGTCGTCTTCAATAAATTCCAGGGCCTGCTCCAGGGTATGGCGAACTGGCGGCGTCAGCGTTAGCGCCTCGTCAGTACCGGCGGCGCGGACATTGGTGAGCTGCTTGGCTTTAGTCGGGTTAACCACCAGGTCGTTGGAGCGGGCGTGAAGACCAATGATCTGGCCTTCGTAGATTTCCTCACCGTGGCCCAGAAACAGCCGGCCGCGATCCTGCAGGTTGTAAAGCGCGTAACTCAAAGTCTTGCCCTTGACCATGGATACCAACACGCCATTTTGGCGGGTGGCCATCTCGCCGCCCTTCACTTCACCGTAGTGGTCAAACACTGTAGTCATAATGCCGCTGCCGGAGGTCAACGTTAGGAACTGGCCGCGGAAGCCGATAAGGCCCCGAGCCGGCGCCATAAACTCTAATTTAACGCGACCTTTACCGTCGGGCTCCATGTTGGTCATTTCCGCCCGGCGCAGGCCCAGCTCTTCCATCACGGCGCCTTGATGCTGCTCTTCAACATCAATCACCACCAGCTCGTAGGGCTCCTGAACAACGCCATCCACTTCTTTTTGTACTACTTCGGGGCGGGAAACACCCAACTCAAAGCCTTCGCGGCGCATGGTTTCGATCAATACCGACAGGTGCAATTCACCGCGGCCGGACACCTTAAATTTATCGGGGCTGTCGCCCTGCGCCACCCGCAAGGCAACGTTGTGGATCAGCTCCTGATCCAAACGGTCCTTGATATTGCGGGAGGTAATAAACTTGCCCTCTTTACCGGCAAAGGGCGAGTCGTTGACCTGGAAGGTCATGCTCACGGTGGGCTCGTCCACCGACAGTGCCGGCAGCGCTTCGGGGTGGGCGGGATTACACAGGGTATCGGAGATATTCAGCCCCTCAACACCGGTAATACAGACAATGTCCCCTGCTTGAGCCTTGTCGACTTCCACTCGCTCCAGGCCGTGGTAACCCATTACCGTCAACACCCGACCCTTGCGCTGCTTGCCGTCGGCACCAACCACCACCACCTGCTCGTTGGTGGCCATGCTGCCCCGGCTGATCCGGCCAACACCGATAACACCCACATAGCTGTTGTAGTCCAGTGCCGACACCTGCATCTGCAGCGGCCCATCGACATCCACATCAGGGACCGGCACCTTGTCGACAATCATCTCGAACAGCGGCGTCATGTCCTCAGCCAGCTCGTCGGCCTCCATTCCCGCCACGCCGTTCAGGGCCGAAGCGTAAACGATGGGGAAGTCCAACTGCTCGTCGGTGGCACCCAAGCGATCGAACAGGTCAAAAACCTGGTCGATAACCCAATCCGGACGCGCACCGGGGCGGTCGACTTTGTTGACCACTACGATGGGCTTGAGACCCCGCTCAAAGGCCTTCTGAGTTACAAAACGGGTTTGTGGCATCGGTCCGTCTACGGCATCCACCAGCAGCAGCACCGAATCCACCATCGACAACACCCGCTCCACTTCGCCGCCAAAGTCGGCGTGCCCTGGGGTGTCGACGATATTGATGCGGTAGTCGTTCCAACGGATCGCGGTGTTTTTGGCAAGGATGGTAATGCCCCGCTCTTTCTCCTGATCGTTGGAGTCCATAATCCGCTCGGCGCCCTCGTTGCGGCGGTCCAGGGTGCCGGACTGGCTAAGCAATTTATCCACCAGAGTGGTCTTGCCGTGGTCGACGTGGGCGATAATCGCGATGTTGCGTAACTGGTTGATCTCAGTAGACATAATACTTTCGTGCTCGATGTGCCCCGGTCAGCGCCAAACACAGGACCGGTGGACCATGAATTGCGGAGGGGGGATTGCGTAAAAGGTCGCGATTATACCGGTGTTTACATGACGGAAGCACGACAAATTGCCCGAGCCAAGGGGCGGATGCGCCTTTTTGCCGCAAAATCACCGAATTTACCGCCACCGGTAGGCAGCACAACGCCGGAGCATACCGATTCTGCCTGGAGGAGGGCAGAAAACCGGGCTATGCTGAACATTGAATATCGCGGTTTAAGGAGGAACCCGTGCCAATACATCGCCACTTTTTCGCAGTCGCATTTACCGTGACCGCCCTGCTGTCCGGGTGTGGTGGTGGAGGCGGCGGAAGCAGTTCCAACCCAAGCCAACCCAGTGGCGACTATACTCCCATCAGCTCCACCCGGAACACGGCAAGCTGCAGCGTTGTGCCAAGCGGAGAGTCACCCTACGATATCGCTAGCTACTACGGCTGTGGCGATCAGAATACCGGCCTTATCGGCACCTGGATGGTAGTGGCTGATGCGCATATCACCGGCGCCGCTCTTTCCCACACTGAGTTCAATGGGGTGATGCGCATGACCATGCACATCACTGAACACAATAGCACCCAACTCAAGGTCAGTTACTGCCCGGATGAGGCCATTCCCAACGCAGCGCCACTGCAGGCGCTTATCCCCAAGGGCAGTGACAGCTTCACCATCCGAGATCCCATGAGCAATGCCGACATCCATTTCTCGGTAGTCGACCCGCACACCTTGCAGGGCGAGCACCAAACTTCTGATGCTGCCAGCCCTTTGCAACAAGTGACTGTAGAGCGCAGCACAGTCCACGCCCGCAAGCTTTCCCAGCAAGGCAATCTCCCTCCCGGACACATTGACCTGTTCTATCGCTACGATAGCCGTCAGAACTCAGCCAACTTCTCAGAGGCGAAATGCGTGCTGCAAGCCGAAGGGGATCTCCGCCGCTTTAGCAACAGTGGCGGCCTAAGCCAAGCTCAAGAGGGCACGCTGACCTCGTTCGTGTTAACGCCACGCAGTGGCAATGGCGGCAATACCATCAGCATCAGCCTTCGTGAGCTAGCAAACTCAGAAATACGCTACGCTCAAGTTTATTTCGGCGGCGAGGACGCGTTTTACGGTGCCAGCGATAGTCCCGAGGACGTGATATACAGCCAAAACGACCGCAGCGGCATCGAGTTGGATGCGGTACTTTTTGATATCAACGACACCGAAAACGAGGTCTCTTTCACAGCGTTATTTGGATTTTGACCCACTAAACAGCTAGCTCAGCACGCGCAATTTGGGCCCAGCGCGCTTTGCCGCTACAATCCACCGCAAGCCGACAACAAAAGCCAACCACAAGCCGGACAGCGACTATGGCTCAGAGCCCTGCCCCGATTACCTGGAACTCACGCCTCACCTTTATTCTCGCCGCCACCGGCTCAGCCGTCGGCCTGGGCAATATATGGAAGTTTCCCTACATCACTGGCGAGAACGGCGGCGGCGCCTTTGTACTGGTCTACTTGGCCTGCATTTTGTTGATCGGTATTCCGGTGATGATTGCCGAGATCATGGCCGGCCGGGCCGGGCGCACCGATCCGGCACACTCGATGGCGGCGCTGGCACGGGAATCCAAGGCCACACCGGCTTGGGGACTTATCGGCGGGCTGGGCATGTTGGCCGGCCTGATGATTATGATGTTTTACAGCGTCGTGGCTGGTTGGGCGCTGGACTATGTGTGGCAAAGCATCACCGGCGGCTACGGCGACTCTGCAGAGAGTATCGAAGCCCACTTTAACACCCTACTGAGCAGTGACTCTCAGCAGCTGCTGTGGCATACGCTTTTTGCCGCTATCACCGCTGCCGTGGTGGCGGCCGGGGTCACCCGGGGCATTGGCCGGGCGGTGGATATTTTAATGCCCACCCTGCTGCTGTTTATGGTGATGCTGGTAGTCTACGCCTTTGTTAAAGGCGACTTTGCCGCCGGCATGCATTTTATGTTCGACGCCGATTTCAGCAAGCTCAGCGGCGAAGCCATTTTGGTAGCCATGGGCCACGCTTTCTTTACCTTGAGCCTGGGCATGGGGGCAATCATGGCCTACGGCGCTTACTTCCCCGGCCACGCCTCCATTGGTAAAACCGTGTTGGCGATCGCCGCGATGGACACCGTCATCGCCCTGATGGCGGGGGCGGCGATGTTTCCGCTGGTCTTTGCCAATGACCTCACCCCCGGGCAAGGCCCCGGGCTGATGTTTGTCACCCTGCCCATCGCCTTCTCGCAAATTGAAGGCGGCGCCTTTTTCGGTAGCATATTCTTTATTCTGGTCAGCATCGCCGCCCTGAGTTCATCAATCTCTTTGATTGAACCCGGCGTGGCCTGGATGGAAAAACGCGGTCTCAAACGCCCCATCGCCACATTGATGCTGGCCGGCGTCGCCTGGGTGGGTGGGTATTTCAGCATTCACTACGGCGCGGTCTTTAACGCGCTGGACTACATTACCGCCAATATCATGCTCCCCCTAGGTGGTTTGTTTATCGCCTTGTTTGTGGGCTGGGTGATGCCCGCCCAGCGCACACTTTACGAGAGCGGCATGGCCGGCGGCCCCGCCTACCGCAGCTGGCGCTTTGTGCTGCGCTACATTGCTCCCATCGGCATCCTGGTGGTGTTTATCAACAGCTTCCTGTAAGCCGATAGGCTCCCAGTCAACTTCAATATTAGTAACCATCAATATAAGCGATACCCAATGAAAAACCTTCTGCGTCTGTTTGTCTTTGCCAGCTTGGTATTGTTCGCCATGCTTTACTATTACAGCGGGCAAGTAAAAGACCACTATCAGGAGAACGCTAGCCGCTATTTGGACCAGGCCCTGACGGAGATCAGCTATTGGGAAGCATCGCGTATGAAGCCGCTGCTGGCACAGGAGGCACTCGCGCAGGTGAGCGATGAGACTCTGGAAAAGCTGGTGGACCACTACCGCCACCTGGGGCGCTACCAATCCATGGATGAGCCGCAACTGTCGCGTATCAGCGCCGCCCTGTCGCTGTTTGGCGGTGCGCCAAAACTAAGTTATAGCAGCCGGGTCACCTTTGAGCATGGCAAATCCATCATGACCGCCACGCTGACTCTGCAAGATCAGCGCTTCAAGCTCTACAACTTTAATCTCGGCAATATTGAGTAGCGCTGCTTAATCGCTCAACAGGCTCTTTGACAGCACTTTCCGCAGGGACTCTGACACAGGCTGAGGTCGATGCTGGTCGACATCCACCCACACAAAGGTCATATCGCCATCTGCCACCAGAATCTCCCCGTCCTCCGAGTGCAGCGACTGATAAAGGGTGAAACTGGTATTGCCAATGCGACGCACCCAGGCCCGAGCACGCAGCGGATTGGGATGGCGCCATTCGGCGCGAAAATCCAGCCCACCGCTAGCGACGACCATAGCGTGCTTACCTCCGGCGGACAGAGCCTCGAGCTTGCCTTTTACAATCCAGTTAACTCGCGCTTCTTCCAAGTAGCGAAAGTATTGCACGTGATTGATATGCCCCATGGCATCGTGGTCAAACCAGCGGGGATAAATGAGTTCGTCAAAAAGGGGGATAACATCGTTACTCATGATGGGCGATAAACCTTTACGTTAGTGAAACCCTGCTCCACAAGGTGGGCCGCGTGCAAACGGCTCATCACGCCCTTGTCACAGTAGAGTTGGTAGGTGCGGCTCTGGTCGAGCTGCTCAAAGCGTTGGTGCAACTCATAGAAAGGCAGCGACTGAACTTCACCGTTAGCCAATTTAAGAGGATGGCGGTCCACCTCGTTAGGGTGACGAACATCCAATATGACCGCCTCCGCCAGCGGGATGGGCAGCACCTCCACCTCTGGCAAGCTGCGATCCTCGTCGGCAAGCTCATCGATGTTGAGGTACTCAGCATTGGCGACCGCCTGTTCCAGTATCGCAAAGTCGAAATTGGCCTCTTGGGCCGCGATCTTCTCTGGCTTGGCCCGAGTCGTTGGCTTAACCGAGATCACCCCGCAGTATTCCGGCATATTGGCGGCAAATTCTTCTGTGCCGATCTTGGCTGCGGTGTGGATAATATCCTGCTTGTCCATGGTGATAAGCGGCCGCAGCACCAAAGTATTGGTCACACTGTCGATCACCGAAAGATTGGCCAGGGTCTGACTGGACACCTGAGCCACGCTTTCACCGGTCACCAGTGCAGGCGCCTCCATTGCCTCGGCGACCTGGGAGGCAGCTCGCAGCATCATGCGCTTGAGGATAACCCCCATCTGGGAGTTTTCTACATTTTTAAGGATCTCCGCCACCACGTCCTCAAAGGGCACACTGACAAACTTAACCCGGTGGGACGCGCCATATTTGAGCCACAAATACAGCGCCACCTCTTTCACGCCAATTTCGTGCTCGCGACCGCCGAGATTAAAAAACACAAAGTGCGTGCGCAGACCCCGCTTCATGGTGAGGTAGCTGGACACCGTGGAATCAAAGCCACCGGATATCAGCGACATTACTGAATCAACGCTGCCAATGGGAAAACCACCCAAGCCCTCATAGCGTCGCCGCACCACAAACAAGCGGTCTCCACGCACCTCAATGCGCACCACCACTTCCGGCTTGCTGAGATCGACGCCGGCGGCGCCAGTATGCTGATTAAGGCCACCGCCGACGTAACGCTCTACTTCACTGGAGTTGAAATCGTGAGTCCCGGTTCGCTTACAGCGCACCGCAAAGCGCTTGCCCTCAAGGCTGTCGCCCACCGCTGCCCGGGTTTTTTCGTAGATGTCGTGAAGATCATCGAAGGGGTAGTCCGCCACCTCTTCGATGTGGGCGATGCCCGGGGTATTGCTCAGCACCGCGACGATATCCGGCAGCAGCTCGCTGTCCGCATCGCTGGTTACCGTAATACGGTCCCAGTCACGCTCTACCTGTATGGCATCGTCAATTGGCAGCAGCAACTTGCGCAGGTTGTCCCGCAGCTGCTTGATAAACTTCCGGCGCACCGGTTTGCTCTTGATGATGATTTCAGGGAATAGCTTGACGACGAACTTCATGGACCCACCGGGGCTGTTGAGCAGGGCGGGCATTATAGCGGGTGATGGCAACACCAGCATCCGTAGATATTCTCAGCGCCAAATCGGCAAAAGCACCAAAATGGATCACATAAGCATCATTTTGCACTATATTGTGTCACCATGCGCGGCGCCACGCACAATTATTACGCACAGCCCGCCAGGCGCCCTTCAATTCCCGCAGGAATGGGCACCCAAATATGGCATACACCTTGCTTGCAAAATCGCTGAGATTTGCTTGCCGGAAGGCTCCGCTATGCGGCGGTTGGCCTGGAGCATATAATCGCTGCTTTCGGCTTCGCCGAGGCACAAACCATATAAAGACTCTCTTTTTGGAGGACGTTAAGAATGTCAGAGAAGACTCTGAAGTTAATCGCCGATAACGACGTGAAGTGGGCGGACCTGCGCTTCACCGACACTAAAGGTAAAGAGCAACACGTAACCGTACCCGCGAGCGAAATCGATGCTGGCTTCTTCGAAGACGGTAAGATGTTCGACGGCTCTTCCATCGCCGGCTGGAAAGGCATCAATGAGTCCGACATGATCCTGATGCCGGATGACGAGGCCTCATTGCTGGACCCCTTCACCGACGAAGCCACTGTAAACATCCGCTGCGGCATCGTTGAGCCCTCCACCATGCAGGGCTACAACCGCGACCCTCGTTCTATTGCCCAGCGCGCTGAAGATTACATGCGCTCTACCGGCATTGCCGACGGCGTACTGTTTGGCCCCGAGCCCGAGTTTTTCATTTTTGACGACGTCAAATGGAAAGTCAGCATGGAAGGCGCCAGCTACGCGATCGCCTCTGACGAAGCCGCCTGGAAATCCGGCGACAACTTTGACGAAGGCAACATCGGTCACCGTCCTGGCGTTAAAGGCGGCTACTTCCCCGTTCCCCCAGTAGACAGCCTGCACGACCTGCGTGGCGCCATGTGTAACGCCATGACCGATATGGGCCTGGAAGTGGAAGTACACCACCACGAAGTGGGTACTGCAGGCCAGTGTGAAATCGGTGTTGGCCCCAATACTGCCGTTAAGAAAGCCGACGAAGTGCAAGTACTTAAGTACTGCGTACACAACGTTGCTCACGCTTACGGCAAAACAGCCACCTTCATGCCCAAGCCTGTCGTTGGCGACAACGGTAGCGGCATGCACGTTCACCAATCTCTGAGCAAAGACGGCCAGAACCTGTTCTCTGGCGACGCCTACGGCGGCCTGTCTGAAACTGCCCTGTTCTACATCGGCGGTATCATCAAGCACGCCCGCGCTATCAACGCCTTCACCAACGCGTCTACCAACTCCTACAAGCGCCTGGTTCCCGGCTTTGAAGCACCGGTTATGCTGGCCTACTCAGCTCGTAACCGCTCGGCGTCTATCCGGATCCCCTGGATCCCCAACCCTAAAGCGCGCCGTATCGAAGTTCGCTTCCCCGACCCCTCTGCCAACCCTTACCTGGCCTTTGCGGCCATGCTGATGGCAGGCCTGGACGGCATCCAGAACAAGATCCACCCCGGCGACGCGGCAGATAAAGATCTGTACGACCTGCCCGCAGAAGAAGCTGCCAACATCCCGACTGTGGCTTCCAGCCTGGAAATGGCTCTGGACGCACTGGATGCGGACCGCAGCTTCCTGACCGCCGGCGGCGTCTTCGACGACGATATGATCGACGGCTACATCGAGCTGAAGCGCGAAGAAATTGAGCGCCTGAACATGACCACTCACCCGGTCGAGTTCGAGATGTACTACAGCGTGTAAGGCTGACTCAGCTGAACACAAAGCCCGCTCCGGCGGGCTTTTTTTATGTCTGTAGATATTGCTCGCCAGCACCGGGAGGCGCAATATAAGAGCAAGCGTTTAGAGTCGCCGCTATGCAGCCAGCCACCATCATCATCGCCCTATTGGCGCTGCTGTGTACTTCAGTTACAGCCAGCGCAGAGATTTACCGCTCCACCGACGACAGGGGCAACCCGGTGTATTCCGACACCGCCACCCCAGGCAGCCAGGAAGTGGACCTGCAACAACCCAACACCACCCCTGCCGTAGAACCGACTCCCCCATCACGCCCCCAGAATGACGATAACAACGACAGCTACGCGCCGCGCATCCGCATTACTCAACCCACCGACGGTCAGGTACTGCCCAACGGTCGACTTCCCACCACCGTCAGGATAGACAGCGACCTCCCGCTACGGGCGGAACACCAGCTCACCCTCAGTATCGACGGCACCCCCCACACACTGTCAGCCACTACCCCAACAACACACCGCATCCCTCTGCTTTCCCGGGGACCCCACACCCTAAAAGCCACACTAAAGGGCGCCAACGGCAAAGTCTTAAGCAGCGACAGCACTCACATTATCGTGCACTGGCCGGGCGGATAAGCTCCACTTCGCACCACGATCACACAGGCCCAATCTTCTATCACTCGAGTGCACCAATTATTAACTAATGCACTATCATTGTGCTTTGCGCCGCTTATACTTACCGCAAAATGTCCTATAAGCAGGCACTGCCTGCTCGAAAGCGCCGCACTAAAACAATGCGCTCTCGGCAGTTGGCCGCTCTCAGCGTGTATTTGCGCCACCGGGGGACCTTGGCTTCCTATGGCCTGAATTTTGCTATCACCCAACCCATAACGACGAAAGCAGCTACGGTATGCCACCCAATAGCATTCACCACCACATTCTCGACAACTTGAAAACGGCGATCCTGTTGGTCGAGCCGAACCTGACGGTGAGCTATATCAACCCGGCTGCAGAGTCACTATTGGCGGTATCTGACCAGCGCATCCACGGTGAAGCGATCACCAAGTTGTTCCATGAACAGGAGGACACGCTGGTCAAGCTGCTGGACGCTATCAACAATCGCGAGGCCTACACAAAACGCGAAACGGTTCTGACCCTGCGCTCCGGCACAGAAATTACCGTTGACTACGCGGTGACCCCCATCGCCGAAGGGGATCGGACCTCATTGATCATTGAGCTGCAGCCCTTGGACCGGCTGCTGAGAATCAGCCGAGAGGAAGGTTTGTTGTCATCCCAGCAGAATAGCCAGGCACTGATTCGGGGCATTGCCCACGAAGTCAAAAACCCCCTGGGGGGCTTGCGAGGTGCTGCACAGCTGCTGGCCAGGGAGCTCGACGACCCCAAGCTCCACGACTACACCAACATCATCATCGAAGAAGCCGACCGCCTACGCAACTTGGTGGATACGATGCTGGGCCCCCACAAGGCGCCGGAGCGGCAATCCACCAATATTCACGAGGTGCTGGAGCGCGTTCGCCAGTTAATCGAAGTAGAGAACGAAGGCAGTATCCAGGTATTGCGGGATTACGACCCCAGTATTCCCGACATTATCGGCGACCGGGAGCAGCTGATTCAGGCCTTCCTCAATGTGGTTCGCAATGCCCAGCAAGCGCTGCGGCAAGAGCCACCCAGTGACGAGCCACCTACAATTATGTTGCGCAGCCGCACCCTGCGCCAATTTACCATCGGCTCCCATCGCCACCGGCTGGTATGCCGGGTCGATGTGATCGACAACGGCCCTGGCATTCCCGAAGATCTGCAACCTTCTATCTTTTTGCCGATGATCAGCGGCCGCGCGGAGGGCTCAGGGCTGGGCCTATCCATATCCCAGTCCATCCTCAACCATCACAAAGGACTAATCGAATGTCGCAGCGAACCCGGACGCACTGAGTTCTCGCTGTTCATTCCCGTGGAGAGAAATCGATGACGTCTTCTACCACCGACAACGCCGTCTGGATCGCCGACGACGACCGCTCCATTCGCTGGGTGCTTGAGAAAGCCCTCAACCAGGCCGGTATCGTTACCCGCAGTTTTGAATCCGGGGACGCTTTGCTCAGCCAACTGGAGCACGATGCTCCGGACGCCATCATCAGCGATATCCGCATGCCCGGCATTGACGGCCTCAAGCTGCTGTCGCGGATCAGCGAGATTCATCCCGGCCTGCCGGTGATCATTACCACCGCCCACTCCGACCTGGACAGCGCGGTGGCCTCTTACCAGGGTGGCGCCTTCGAGTATCTGCCCAAGCCCTTTGATGTTGACGAGGCAGTCGCCACCACCCAGCGCGCGCTGCAACACGCCAACAAGAACAAGACCGTAATGCCGGAAGAGCCGCCGATGGAAACCACCGAGATTATCGGTGAGGCCCCGGCCATGCAGGAGGTTTTCCGGGCCATTGGGCGTCTGTCCCAATCCAATATCACCGTGCTGATCAATGGCGAATCCGGCACCGGTAAGGAATTGGTAGCCCAGGCCCTGCATCGCCACAGCCCCCGGGCGGCAAAACCCTTTATCGCTCTGAATATGGCTGCCATTCCCAAAGACCTGATGGAGTCTGAGCTGTTTGGCCACGAGAAAGGCGCCTTTACCGGCGCCAGCGCCCAGCGTCGGGGGCGTTTCGAGCAGGCCAACGGCGGCACCTTGTTCCTGGACGAGATCGGCGATATGCCGCCGGACACCCAAACCCGTTTGTTGCGAGTATTGGCAGATGGCGAATTTTACCGAGTTGGCGGCCATACCCCGGTCAAAGTGGACGTGAGGATCATCGCCGCCACCCACCAAAACCTGGAAAAATTAGTACAGAACAACACCTTCCGGGAAGACTTGTTCCACCGCCTCAATGTTATTCGCATTCACCTGCCCAAGTTGGCAGAACGCCGGGAAGACATTCCCCGGTTGATGCAGCACTTCTTCACCAAGGCCGGCAACGAGCTGGATGTGGAGCCCAAACGGCTGCGCTCGGAGACGGAAGAATACCTCTGCCAACTGGACTGGCCCGGCAACGTCCGCCAATTGGAAAACACCTGCCGCTGGCTGACTGTCATGGCCTCGGGGCGGGAAATCCACATCGACGACCTGCCGCCAGAATTGCTGGAGCGCCCCAGTGGCGATGCAGCTCCCGCCTCCAACTGGCAAGACAACCTGCGCCGCTGGGCAGATCAGGAACTGATGCTGGGTAAAGACAAGCTACTGGACCGGGCAGTGCCCCAGTTTGAGCAAATCATGATTGAAGCGGCCCTGAAGTACACCCACGGCCGCCGCCGGGATGCCGCCAACTTACTGGGCTGGGGCCGCAATACGCTGACCCGCAAAATCAAGGAACTCGGTATGGGGGGTGAGGACGAAGACTGAGCGTCCCGCCCGTTTTACAGGTAAAAGCCCGCGCTACAGCCCGGCAAAGTCGCACTGGCGCCAGGCCTCGTAGCTAACCAGCGCCACCGCGTTAGACAGGTTTAAACTCCGCGCCCCCGGCATCATCGGTATACGCAAGCAGTGATCTAAGCCCAAGGCCTCGCGGATTTCCGCCGGCAAGCCCGCGGTCTCGGAGCCAAACAGCAACACGTCGTCTTCGCGATAGGCCACATCGGTGTAGCTGCGCGTGCCCTTGGTAGTGAGGGCGAAGATTCGCCTCGAGCCCATCGCCGCCAAAAAAGCAGGATAGTCGGGGTAGCGACTCACTCTGGCCAGGTCGGCATAATCGAGCCCGGCCCGACGCAGCTTTTTCTCCTCCAGATCAAAACCCATAGGCTCAATCAGGTGAAGATGGCAGCCGTTGTTGGCTACCAAGCGAATAATATTGCCGGTATTGGGGGCGATGCGCGGCTCGTGTAGGGCTATATGGAACATCTGCCGCGCTTCAACTAGAGCCTGCCACCACTAGTGGGTAGTAGATGCCGCGGCCTGTTTTTCCGCGTGCTCTTTCTTGGCCTGACGGTAGAGGGTTTCAAAATTTACCGGTTGCAATGCCAGCGCCGGGAAACCACCCTTAACGACCATTGAATCCACCGCTTCGCGCAGATAGGGGAACAGCATATTGGGGCAGGCAATACCCAGTGCCTGGCTCAGTCCTTCGCCCTCGATGCCCTGTACATAAAACAGGCCACCCTGAACGACCTCCACCAAAAATGCGGTTTGGTCGTCGTCGACTTTCGCCGTCACGGTCACCGACAACTCCACCTCGTAGTTATTATCGGCAATCTTTTTGCTCTGGGTATTCAGGTCCACCGACATCTTCGGCTTCCACTCTTTGGTGAATACCAGCGGCGCGCTGGGAGACTCAAAGGACGAGTCCTTCACATAGATGCGCTGCAACATAAACTTGGGTTGTCCGGCTTGATTTTGCTCTGCCTGAGTAGTGCCTTGATCTTGCTCTGCCATAACGCTTACCAACTCCTAATGCAGCTAGTTTCACTAGCCTTTATCTTGTTGAACTCTTTCGTTTAAGTCTGAATTTGCTGCCCTGTGCCAACTCAAGCACTGAGCATGGCATCCAAGGCGCCCTGCCGCTCCAGAGCAAACAGCTCATCGCAGCCGCCCACATGGGTATCGCCAATCCAGATTTGCGGCACAGTCCGCTGCCCGGTCCGCTGTAAAAGTTCCTGACGGAGGTCTTGCCGGCCGTCCACAGCAACTTCTGAGTACTGCACGCCCTTGCTGCCCAGCAGATGCTTGGCGCGAACACAGAAAGGGCAAAAACGGGTGGTGTAAATGGTGACTGCTGCCATGATTGAATCCTAGCTTTTAACCAGCGGCATCTGCATCGCCTGCCACTCAGTGATGCCGCCTTTAAGCCGCTGAACATTACTGTAGCCCAGCGAGGCCAACTTCTTACCCGCCGCCGATGAGTGCTGACCGTGTTTGCACACCAGCACCACCGCCTTGTCCTTGTCACTCACCACCCGGTCGATTTCTTTGTCGAGCTTATTAAAAGGTAGATTCACCGAGTCCAGAATGTGGCCCTTGCCATATTCACCTTTGTCGCGCAGGTCGATCACCACCGCCTGCTCCTGATTGAGCAGACCCACTATCTGCTGGGGGCTCAGGTTCTTACCAGCGCGCCGGGATTCGTGATAGCTCAGCAGCACCACGCAGCTCAGTAGGGCCGCCACCAGTATCCACTGCTCGGCGATAAACAGAATCAGCTTTTCCATGGAAATTCACACAAGATCAGAAAGCCGGGCAGTATACACCCCGCGACGGCAATTCTCATCCGCCAGAACGTGACCTCCAGCCCCGGCACTGGGTACAATAGCAGGATAGACCAAGCAACCATGCACTCTGACCTACCGAGCGACTCACACAGCCCTATGACCGACAGCGCCCAACGCAAAACTCCGGTGGTACTTATTATTCTCGACGGCTTTGGCTACCGGGAAGCCCCCGAGGACAACGCTATCTACCACGCCAACACCCCCACCTGGGATGCGCTGTGGTCACAGCGCCCCCACACCTTGATCTCCGGCTCCGGGCTGGACGTGGGCTTACCAGACGGGCAAATGGGCAACTCCGAGGTGGGCCACATGAGCCTGGGCTCGGGTCGCATCATTTACCAGAGCATTACTCGCATCGACAAGGCCATCGCCGACGGCGACTTTTTTGACAACCCCGCCTACACCCAAGCGGTGGATGATGCGGTGAGCAAGGGCAAAGCGGTACATATTCTGGGCTTGCTGTCCCCCGGCGGTGTCCACAGTCACGAGAACCACATCCTGGCGATGATGGAACTGGCGGCCAAACGCGGCGCCGACAAGATCTATCTGCACGCATTCCTCGATGGCCGCGACACGCCGCCGCGCAGTGCCAAGGCCTCGCTGGAGAAAGTCGACGCCAAATTCGCCGAGCTGGGTCGCGGCCGGACCGCCTCGCTGGTGGGTCGCTACTACGCCATGGACCGGGATAAGCGCTGGGACCGGGTGGAAAAAGCCTACCGCCTGCTCACCGAAGCCGAGGCCGAATATCGCTACGACAGCGCCGTTGCCGCTCTGGATGCCGCCTACGCCCGTGACGAAAACGACGAATTTGTCAGTGCCTCGGTGATTCAAGCCGATGGGCAAGAGCTGGCAGCCATCGACGATGGCGACGCGGTGATCTTTATGAATTTCCGCGCCGACCGCGCCCGGGAAATGAGCTACGCCCTGACCGACACCAGCTTCGACGGCTTCCAGCGCCGCAAGGCACCCAAGCTGGGTGCCTTTGTCACTACCGCCCAGTACGCTGACGATATTCAGTCGTCGGTGGCTTACCCCCCGGAAGAGATTGTCGACAGCTTTGGCGAAGTGCTGGAAAAAACCGGCAAAACCCAGCTGCGCATTGCCGAAACCGAAAAGTACGCCCACGTCACCTTCTTCTTTAGCGGTGGCCGCGAGGCGCTGTACCAGGGTGAAGACCGCAAACTTATCCCCTCGCCAGATGTGGCCACCTACGATCTCAAGCCAGAGATGAGCGCCCCGGAAGTCACCGCCGACCTCTGTGACGCCATTCGCAGCGGCCAGTACGACGCCATTATCTGCAATTACGCCAACGGCGATATGGTGGGTCATACCGGCGTCTTTGACGCCGCGGTCAAGGCGGTAGAAGCGCTGGACGACAGCCTGAAACAAGTGACCGAGGCGGTACTGGAAGTGGGCGGACACTGCCTGATTACCGCCGATCACGGCAACTGCGAGCAAATGCTGGACTACGACGCCGAGCAGCCCCACACCCAGCACACTACCGAGCTGGTGCCCCTGGTTTATGTCGGCAGCAAACAGAACGTTACCCTGCTGCCTGAAGGCGGCCGCCTGTCAGATATTGCCCCCACCCTGCTGGCCCTGATGGGGGTCGAACAGCCCGCGGCGATGTCTGGCCGCAATTTGATCCAATCCTAGAGCGATCTGAGGTGCGGCGGGCTGGCCTGCTACTGCTTTGTGCCTGGCTAGTATTGCCCGGCGCCCGGGCTGAGGACGCCGAGGCCACCCGCGCCCAGCTCAAGCAGCTGGACCGGGAAATCCGCCAGCTCAAAGACACCATCGGCGACAATCAGGCTGAGCGTACCCGCGAGGCCCGCAAACTCCGCGCGATAGAAAAGGACGTCGGCCGAGTCGCCGCCGAACTGCACCGCGTTAAAACCCAGCGCGATGCCCACCAGAACAAGCTCGATGACCTGCAGCGCCGCCAGGGCCTGCTGCGTCAGCAACAGAGCAAGCAAAAAGCCATCATCGCCGAGCAAATCCGCGACGCCTATACCCTGGGTCAGGAACGGCGTATCAAAATGCTGCTCAACCAGGAAGACCCGGAAAAGCTCAGCCGCATGCTGACCTACTACGACTACTTCAACGAAGCCCGCAGCGAGCAACTGGAGCGCTATCGCCAGACCCTTAGCTCACTGCAAGCGCTGATCCCGGAGATCGCCAGCGAGACTGAAAAACTCGCCGACGCTGAAGAGGAACTGCAGGAACAGCAGGCGGAACTCCAAGAGCAAAAACAAAAACGCGCCGACATCCTCGCCGGCATTGACCGGGAACTCAGCAGCCAAAGCTCACAGCTCAGCAATCTGGACAGCGAGCGCAAAGGCCTGGAAAGCGTGCTCAAGGCCATTGAGCAAGACATTACCAACATCGCTATTCCCGCCAGCTACAAACCCTTTAAAGAGATGCGCGGCAAACTGCCCTGGCCGGTGGCCGGGCGACGCCTCAATAGCTACGGCTCCTCCCGTCAGGGCAGTGCCATTCGCTGGCAGGGCATTCAAATCGCCGGCAACGAGGGCGACAGCATCCACAGTATCCACAATGGCCGGGTGGTTTTTGCGGATTGGCTGCGGGGTGCCGGGCTACTCATAATCGTCGATCACGGTGACGACTACCTCAGCCTTTACGCCCACAACGAAAGCTTGTTGCGGCAAGAGGGAGACTGGGTGCGAGGGGGAGAAGCCATCGCCACCGTCGGCAATAGCGGCGGACGCCGCCAGGCCGGGGTGTACTTTGAAATTCGCCACAAGGGCCGGCCCCGGGACCCCGCTGCATGGTGCAACTGAATTGCGCAACTGAACGGTGCAACTGATCCTGCGCCCCACTGAACTGACGCAGTGTTGCACGATCCAAGCACGATCTGAGCAGAAGCTATACAATAAACCGGTTTGAAGTCTTTTTTCAGGATAACGCCAATGTCGAAGCTGTACCGTTTCTCCGCCGCGCTGCTAGTGGCATTGATCTGCCTGGGCGCCCAGGCACAAAGCACCGGGGATAACACCGCCCAGAGCAGCGAGCCACAGGGACAACTGCCACTGGATGCACTGCGCAACTTTGCCGACGTGTTCAACCAAATCCGCCACAGCTACGTGGAGGAAGTGGCCGATGAGACACTGCTTGAAAACGCCATCCGCGGCATGCTCAGTGGCCTGGACCCCCACTCGGATTACCTGGATTCCGACTCCTTCGACAACCTGCAAAGCCACACCACCGGCGAATTTGGCGGCCTGGGCATTGAAGTCGGCATGGAAAATGGCTTTGTGAAAGTGGTCGCACCTATCGACGACACCCCCGCGCAGCGGGCCGGCTTGCAGAGCGGTGACCTGATCATTCAGATCGACAACAAACCGGTGAAAGGCCTCAGCCTGCAGGAAGCCGTCACCATGATGCGCGGCCCCAAAGGCAGCAAAGTGGTGCTGACTATCCTCCGAGATGGCGTTAATGCCCCCTTTGACGTGGAGCTGCGGCGGGACACCATCACCGTCGCCAGCGTGCGCAGCAAAATGCTGCAGCCCGGCTACGGCTACCTGCGCATCTCCCAGTTCCAGAGCCGCACCGCTCGAGACCTGCGCAATGAACTGGCCAAACTCCAGGCAATGGATGGCGAGCTCAAAGGCTTGGTATTAGACCTGCGCAACAACCCCGGCGGCCTGTTGCAGGCCTCTGTTCAAGTCACCGATACCTTCCTGGATGACGGCCTGATCGTTTACACCCAAGGCCGCCTGCCCGACGCCTACAGCCGCTACAATGCCTCGGCGCAGACTCAAGCTGGAGACACACCATTGGTGGTACTGATCAACGGCGGCTCGGCTTCGGCGTCTGAAATCGTGGCCGGCGCGCTGCAGGATCACCGCCGGGCCATCATTTTGGGCACCCAGAGCTTCGGCAAGGGCTCGGTGCAAACCGTGCTGCCGCTGTCGGAAGAAAGTGCCATCAAGCTCACCACCGCCCGTTACTACACACCAAGTGGCAAATCCATCCAGGCTCAGGGCATCATCCCCGACATCGTGGTTGAACGGGCAAAAATCGAAGCACTGAAACCCGGCAATCAGGTCACCGAAGCGGATCTGGCCGGCCATCTGGGCCGGGACGATGGCAGAGAGAGCAACGGCGCTAGCCGCAATGGCGACAGCGATAACGCCGAACTGGCCGCCAATGACAACCAGCTGTATGAAGCCCTCAACTTGCTGAAAGGACTAAACATCATGTCTTCAGCCAAGCAGGCGATACAGAAAGCGAAAGAGGAAGCGGCCCAGTAGCCGGTAGGTTGGGTTGAGGTACGAAACCCAACACATGGACGGTGTCGCGGGTGTAAAACGGGAAGTCCGCTACAAGCGGACTTCCACACCGCGCTCGGCCATGTAGGCCTTGGCTTCCGGCACGGTATGCTCACCGAAGTGAAAAATACTGGCGGCGAGCACCGCATCGGCGCCGCCTTCAGTTACCCCTTCCACCAGGTGCTCCAGGGTGCCTACACCCCCTGAGGCAATCACCGGCACCGACACCGCATCGGCAATCGCACGGGTAAGAGCCAGGTCGTAGCCGTTCTTGGTGCCATCGCCGTCCATACTGGTCAGCAGCACTTCGCCGGCCCCCAGCTCCACCATTCGCTCCGCCCACTCCACAGCATTGATGCCGGTGGGTTTGCGGCCGCCGTGGGTGAAGATTTCCCAGCGTGGCTGGCCGTCGACATCCTCTACCCGCTTGGCATCGATGGCGATAACAATGCATTGGGAGCCAAAACGTTCCGCTGCTTCCCGCACAAAATCGGGGTTGTGGATCGCCGCTGAATTGATAGCGACTTTGTCAGCGCCGGCATTGAGCATGGCGCGAATGTCTTTGATCTCGCGAATCCCGCCGCCCACCGTCAGGGGAATAAACACCTCGGCGGCAATCTGCTCCACAGTGTGCACGGTGGTATCCCGCTCCTCGTGGGTGGCGGTGATATCCAGAAAAGTAATTTCATCGGCGCCCTGCTCGTTGTAGCGTTTGGCCACCTCGACAGGATCGCCAGCGTCGCGAATCCCCACAAAGTTGACGCCCTTCACCACTCGGCCCTTGTCGACATCCAGGCAGGGAATAATGCGTTTTGCCAGTGCCATTGTGCCTCCTAGGACTCGGCGTCGCAGTAGGATTGGGCCTCGGCCAGATCCAGCTGCCCTTCGTAGATGGCGCGGCCGGTGATGGCGCCGAGGATGCCGGCGTCAGCCACGTCTTGTAAGGCGCGGATGTCGTCCATGTTGGTCACGCCTCCCGAGGCTATCACTTTAAGGCCCGACGCCTTGGCCATTTCCACCGTGGCGTCAATATTCACGCCTTGCATCATGCCATCCCGGCTGATGTCGGTGTAAATGATAGAACTGACGCCGTCCTGCTCAAAACGCTTGGCAAGCTCGGTGGCCTTGATTTCAGACACTTTCGCCCAGCCGTCGGTGGCCACCAGGCCGTTTTTGGCGTCCAGCCCGACGATCACCGAGTCGGGAAATTCCCGGCAGGCTTCAGTCACAAACTCGGGCTCTTTAACTGCCTTGGTGCCGATAATCACGTAGTTAACGCCGGCCTCCAGGTACTGCTCAATGGTTTGCAGCGAGCGGATACCGCCGCCAATCTGGATGGGCAACTCGGGGTAGGCCTTGGCAATCGCCATCACCGCCTCGCCGTTCACTGGCTTGCCGTCAAAGGCGCCATTCAGATCCACCAAATGCAGACGGCGGGCACCCTGCTCGACCCAGCGGGCCGCCATTTCCACCGGGTCACTGCCGTAGACCGTGGCATCATCCATTTCGCCCTGACGCAGGCGCACGCACTGGCCGTCCTTAAGATCGATAGCGGGAATAATCAACATAGCTTTAAAACTCACTCACTGGCCGGAAGGCAGGCAAACCACCATCCCAGCGCAAAAAATTTCGCAATAACTGCAGCCCGGCGTCACCGCTTTTCTCCGGGTGGAATTGCACCGCAAACACGTTTTCACAAGCCATGGCGGCGTGGATCTCCACCCCGTAATCGGCGGTGGCGGCGACAAACTCCGGCGCGTGGATGTAGTAGCTGTGTACAAAATAGAAGCGGGTGTTGTCGGCAATGCCTTCCCACAGCGGGTGGTCGATGCGCTGACTCACCGTGTTCCAGCCCATATGGGGGACTTTCAAGCGCTGACCATTGGCATCGCGCAGGTCGCGACCGAAGAACTTCACTTCACCGGGCAGCACATCCAGGCAGTCAACACCGCCATTCTCCTCGCTGTGTTCCATCAGCGCCTGCATGCCGACGCAGATACCCAGCATCGGTTTGCTGGCAGCCACCTCCTGGACCACTTCGTCCAGCTCTCGGGCCTTCAATTCGGCCATGCAGTCACGGATCGCCCCCACACCGGGAAAAATCACCTTGTCGGCGGCAAAAATAAGCTCAGGGGAGTCGGTGACGTGGACGGTCACACCGTCGCCGACTTTTTCCAGGGCACTGGCCACGGAGTGCAGATTGCCCATGCCGTAGTCGATAACGGCAACGCTTGTTGTGCTCATGTAAAACTCGCGAGTAAAACTACAGACAGCCCTTGGTAGAGGGCGTGATACCGGCCATGCGCTCGTCTACTGACAGCGCCATGCGCAGCGCCCGACCGAAGGCTTTAAATACGGTTTCGGCCTGGTGGTGAGTGTTGGTGCCCCGCAGATTATCGATATGCAGGGTCACTCGGGCGTGATTGACAAAGCCGTGGAAGAACTCCGAGAACAGGTCGACATCAAAGCCGCCGACGCTGGCCCGGGTGTAAGGCACGTGGTATTCCAGCCCGGGCCGACCGGAAAAGTCGATTACCACCCGGGACAGTGCCTCATCCAGTGGCACATAGGCGTGGCCGTAGCGGAAAATGCCTTTTTTATCCCCCACCGCCTCGGCAAAAGCCTGGCCCAGGGTGATGCCGATATCCTCCACCGTGTGGTGGTCATCGATATGCAGATCGCCCTTGGCCTGCACCACCAGGTCGATCATGCCGTGACGGGCTATCTGGTCCATCATGTGGTCGAGGAAGGGAACCCCGGTCTCAAATTGGGATTGGCCGCTGCCATCCAGATTCACCGTCACGGTGATTTGGGTTTCCAGCGTATTGCGGCTAATGGTGGCCTTGCGTTCGCTCATCGACGTCTCAACAGTATCCAGCGGAAGCACTTAAAAGTGGCAGAATCGTGTATTATAAAAAATTCCCGTTCCGTATAACAGCAAATAACCTGAAGCCCTATGCCGGTCTACGCCGAGATCATTAGCCAGCCCGAACCCGCGGACGCTGACGACATCGCTCTGCTTTACCCCAAAGACAGCGATAAGCTGCTTGCCGCCGCCGATAAAGGCAAACTTATTTTGGTGGGAGGGCGTTTTAACGGACGCCTGATCGCCGCCCTGACCCTGACTCCCATCCACGATGGCGACTACCAGATGGCCCGCCTTACCGTCAGGGAAATCACCCGCGGCCGGGGCGTGGCCCGCCAACTGCTGATCCAAACCTTCAAACAGCTCCCCGATGACCTGAAAAGCATCTCCGCCGATCTGCGCAGCGCACCCGGCCTGGTCAACCTGTTCAGCGATCTCGGCTTTACTCAAGTGAGTACCTACTGGCGCTGGCAGCGCCCGCAACACTAAGCCCCCGTCACTGTGACTAGAACCGCGCCACAACACTTCAGCACCCGATTGCTGGACTGGTTCGATCGCCACGGCCGCAAGAACCTGCCCTGGCAAAAGGACATCAGCCCCTACCGAGTGTGGGTGTCGGAGATCATGCTCCAGCAGACCCAGGTGAGCACAGTAATACCCTATTTTGAGCGCTTTATGGCGCGCTTCCCGGATGTGCTCAGCCTTGCCGACGCCCCTCAGGACGAGGTTCTGGCGCTGTGGACTGGCCTCGGCTACTACGCCCGGGCCCGCAACCTCCACCGCGCCGCACAGCAAGTGAGGGACGAGCACAACGGCGACTTCCCCTGCGACCTGGAAGCCCTGCAACAACTGCCCGGCATCGGTCGCTCAACCGCCGGCGCCATCTTTAGCATCGCCTGCGGCGGGCGGGCGCCGATCCTCGACGGCAACGTCAAAAGGGTGCTGGCGCGACACGCCGCCATCGACGGCTGGCCGGGACAAAAAGCAGTGGAAAACCAGCTCTGGGCGCTATCTGAACAACATACCCCCGAGCAGCGGGTGGCCGACTACACCCAGGCCATCATGGACCTCGGCGCCAGCCTTTGCAGCCGCAGCCGCCCCCAGTGCAGCGAATGCCCTGTCAGCGAAGATTGCCAGGCCTACGCCACTGGCGAGCAGACCCGCTACCCGGGCAAAAAGCCAAAGAAGACAATCCCCGTTAAACAGTGCCAAATGCTGCTGATCGAGCACCCCGACGGTGGCATCCTGTTGGAAAAGCGCCCGCCCAGCGGCATCTGGGGCGGACTGTGGAGCCTACCGGAGCTGGCCACCGACACCGACCCAGGCGATTTTCTGCAACAACGCTTGAACGAGAGCGGCGACTCGACAGCCCTGACGCCACTGCGTCACACCTTCAGCCACTACCACCTGGACATCCAGCCAATTCACATCCAGTTACACCGCGCCCCCACCCTTATCATGGAAGACCAGCAAGCCCTCTGGTATAACGGTGGGCCCCAGCAGTTGGGCCTGGCGGCCCCCGTCAAAAAATTGCTGGACAGCTGGATACAGCGCGATCTGCTCACCAACCCAATGGCCGATTAAAAAAGGGAATCAACACCATGACCCGAACGGTATTCTGTCGAAAGTACCAACAAGACCTACCCGGTCTGGACAAGCCCCCCTACCCCGGCAGCAAAGGCCAGGACATCTTCGACAACATCTCCAAGCGGGCCTGGGAAGAGTGGCAGGCCCACCAAACCATGCTAATCAATGAAAAACACCTCAGCATGGTGGACCCCAGCGCACGCAAGTACCTGCAACAGGAGATGGAAAAGTTCTTTGCCGGTAGCGACTACGACCAAGCCGAGGGTTACGTTCCCCCCAGCGAATAAAGCTGTCGCGATCGACTTGACTCCCCGAAACGGGTCAGGTTTAATACGCGCCTTCTGCGGCCAGAGGCCCAGACATTTCCAATATGCCCAGATAGCTCAGTCGGTAGAGCAGTGGATTGAAAATCCTCGTGTCGGTGGTTCGATTCCGCCTCTGGGCACCACTCCTTGCGGCTTTCCCCTATATTCACAGGGTTTCCTAAACCGCCAGAATTGCCAGAAATCGAGTTTCAAAGTCTACGCCAGAGTCTACGTGTTCAATTAACCGTAGCGAGGTTGACCTATGGCAGCGCGGGAAGCAATTACCACCACGACACTCAAGAAGTTTCTATCAGGCCCAACGCCTGCAAAAGACCAGTACCTCCGGGCTCCTGACGGGCTGGGAGTCAGGCGTTTCAAGGGCAGCGACAAGGCCTCCTTCATAGTCGAAGCCAAGGTACGGGGCCAAGGTAGGGCACGCAGAATAACGATAGGCCCAGCCGAGCCGGAACTTTTAAATGAAGCCAAGGAAAAAGCGAGGGTTATTGTTGCCAGGCTACGCAGTGGTGAAGACGTCACAGCGACGCAGAAGGCCGCACAGAGCAAAGAAGTACAGAGCCGGGTCACGGTACTAAATGCACTACAACAGCTCCTAGAGACCCGCACAGAGCTCAAACCATCCACCCAGAGAGACTACCGCTCCTCTATCACGAATCATGCCGGCCCCTTGCTGAGGTCCCGGATCACTGACCTCAACATTGACAATGTTCGCCGTCAGCTCCGTCGAGTAGAGCGGGAGAAAAGCCAAGCGACTTCAGCCAAACTCCGACGGGCGCTATCAGCTGTCATTGGCTTCGCGGTATCCGAGTACGGTCTGGAAATGGCCAATCCCGTTGCAAGCTTGAAGGGGGTTGCACAGACCGTAAAAGGGAAGGAAGGCTTCGTTCCTGATACCCACGTGGGACAGCTGGTTCGGGAGCTATTCGCCCTTCGATCAAAGCACCGTACCCACGGGAACTTCCTCCTTTTCGTCCTCCTGACAGGTTGCCGTAAATCAGAGGCAATGCAGCTCTGCTGGGACGACGTCAACTGGGGCATGGAAACCGTGACCTTCAGGAATACAAAGAACAAACGTGATCACGAACTCCCCATGACTTGCCTGATGTACCTCATTCTCAGAAGGCAAGACGAGATTCGCCGTGGGAGCAACCCGTGGGTGTTTCCGGGGAGAGTCAATGGCACCAGATTGACTGACGTCCGAAAAACCATACTTAACAGCATCAGCCCGGAAGTGCTTTGGACACCTCAAAGGGAGCGAGGTAGGTGTTTACAGGTGCATGACCTCAGGAGAACAGCAGCCACCCACATGGTCTCTGCTGGCATCCCACAAGAAACGATCAGCCTCATACTGAACCACTCGCGCAGCAACATCACCGAACGCTACATTCAGAATAGTTACGATACTTTGATGCAGGCTCTAGAAACCTACCAACTCTGGCTTCTTGAACGAAGCAAAGAAGAGGCCGACGGGAGACGCACACGCAGACAGAAGCTCACTCCCGAACACGAAGAGCTATTGCGAGCGTTAGGCGCCAACCCACAGAGCGAGATACTCTCAGAGAACAACGAAACAGAGCAGAAGGCGAACACCACTCAAAGCCGGCACCAAACGGGCAGGCGAGTTATTCGGATCGGCGGCAACCCTATCGACCCATACAGGGAGCCATTCGAGCACAGGTTTCGCGACCTAGTGGGCTTCTATGCCGACGGTCAAACCATAGCAAACCTAACAATCTGCTCCAAACCACCCCGATCATTCCAAGACCTTATGCGGCTATCAGATAGAGAATTTATAGCCCTGACAGAGGATTTGTTCTACCAAAGGAGGAAGGATGAGGCCATGAAAGGGGCTCAGGTCAAATCCGAGCTCGAACTATTACAGGAGCGGCGAACTTTTCTTAGCAGCCATTAATGGAAGGACAGGGATTGGACATTGACCTCATACCCGAGGAATGGCACCAGGAGGCAGGAACAGCTACCAATTCGAGGCGTATTCGGTTCGGCTGTACCACTGAAGATCCTGCATTGCTGAAAAACTTTACAGCGGGTAGAGGACGAAGCAATGGGTTGGTAGGGAGTTTTTTCCGTAATCTGTGGGCCCTGAAGATAGCCAAACAACGGCTACAACTTCCGGCCAGCAAAAAAATCGTATCTCATTGAATTAATTGAAATTAACCAACGACCCCTTGCGCCACTTGTAGCGGATTTGCCGCCCCGTTTCCACCCGGTTTGTAGGTGCTTTTCTACCCGGTTATTACCCGCTTTGTGAAAGGAGACAAGGTATTCAGCGATGGACGATAGAAACGACTACCTCGATAATTCTCGCCCTCTTGATGTATGGCAACGGAGTGATCACCCAAAGGCCCTTGCCGCAGCGAAGAAAGTAGCGAGATTCATTCAAGAGCAGCTGGAAAGTACTTCTAGTAATGGAAAGCGGGCCGCCCCCAAGGAAGAGCAGCAATCTGAACGTTCTGGACGTGAGTCCCCTATTGTCCGCTTACCAAGCTCTAGAGGAGGTGGAAGGAAGAAGTTTGACAACCACCTTCTGAGGGTTCTCTGGGATTTGGCTATTAGTCAGTTTGATTCTGAAGGCAACCTTCTACCCCGCAACTGTATCCCCTGGATTGCCATACAGCTCTCTGATGAAGCCTCATTGCGGAATGATAGTAGATACAACAAGTGCCATTGGAAGCCATCCCAGTTACGAGCCGTTACTGATGTCCTCCACCTCCTTGGTCTCATTCATAAGAGCCCCTACAAGTATGTTCGTGAGGGAGGATTTGAGGATGGCATGTCCTTTAGCACACGCATTCTCGGGACTAATTTGTTATGGGACATGCTTTACAGCGTTACACCCTGCATGATCGAGCACGACCCCGACGAGGAACTTGTTGTTCTTGTTGAGAAGATCAATAAGAAACGGAAGCTCCTGGAGTATGACGATAACCTTCACCCCGAGATTCCCTCAATTCGAGAGAACCTTGCGGAGATTAATAGCCTCCTTTCCGATCTAAGTATCTCCTTGCCTTTGACCTTGGATCTGCAGGCAGAAATAAACGAGGAGCGCCTAAGGAAAGGAAAGCGGCCTTGTGACTTCAACATTCCTCCTGGGACTAGAATGCACTACGCCCGTATCTTTCAGGATAGTTTTACTACCTGTGGTCGCTTCTATGGCCCCTGGTTCCAAAACATTCCTGCGGAAGCTCGTCCATACCTGAAGCTTGAGCACAAACCCACTACCATCAAGACAGCCGGACACGGCATTGATTACGAGAATTGGGGAACTTCAGAGATCGACTTCTCCTCTCTTCATCCCGTCCTGCTCTATGCCCAAGCTGGGATAAACATTGCCACCGACCCTTACACAATACCCGGCTATGAGACCCCACATGAACGAAATGCGCTGAAGCTAGTCTTTCAACTCCTGATTAACTGTAAAAGCCTAAATTCTGCGAAGAAGGCCGCTCGAAGGAACAAAAAATTAGGCCAGAAGTATGCGTACCTCATCGAGCCATTAATAGATTTCCATGCACCAATTAAAGACAGGTTCTTTCAGGATGGACAAACAGGAAAGGAACTTCAGCTTATAGACTCCAACATCGCCGAACAAGTCTTGCTCAACTTTGGCCGGAAAGGATTTCCCTGCCTGACTATTCATGATTCATTTATCACTTGGGACTGCTTAGAATCCATGCTGACAATGGAGATGGATCAAGCCCTATGGACGCTCTATCCCAACTTCAAACCTGAGATGACGCTGTATAAGGTAAAACGCTCAGACGGATCAACAGGTACGAAAGAAGGCATTTTCACATATTCAGGCGAGGATGACTTTGACTGCTAGCCGCCCTCTCCCTCCTACAAGTCACTCTCAATGGATTTAACAAAGCCCCTGCCCTAGCATACGAAGGACAGCAAAACGCCACAGGGCGCAGTATGAGCCCCTCTAAGACCCACCCGGCAGTGCCCGTGCAAATTGGGCCGAGCCTTACTTACTCAAGAGTATTGGACAGCCTAAGGCATCGCATCGCTGTCCATGTTGATCATTTTCCCGATGGCGACGTAAAATCCCCAACTGCTGGGTAGTACTGACCAACGATAATTAGTGCGATAGCTACCTAAACAGCGCCAGAATGGAACTCTGAGATAAGGATCACACATTGTCGACCCTCAAGAACCTTCTACGCCAAGTAGAATCAAAAGACCCACAACTTGCCGCCGACCTCGCCCGAGAAGTCAAGGCCCTCGAATCCCGCCGAGCATTCGGCCTTAATTTTGAGCGGCACACCCCGGAAACCGTCGAGCTCCCGGGCCGCCCCATTCGTCGAGGGGACAAAGTCCGCTTCTTACCCGAACGAGGGGAGCCGACAAAGAATGTTGATCGGGGTCTATGGCGAGTAACCAAGATCAAAGTAGAAGGCGGGATACGAACCGCCGAGCTGGTTAGAAAAGCAGTCGAGTTGGGAGAGATAGAAACAGCCACCAGAGCCTGTGATGACCTAGTAGTGGTTGCAGAGTTTCGTGACCCCATTTATCCGGGCCTCAAATCCACCGGCAAAATTGAACGCGGGGGCAACAAGCCCTTCCACACCGTTATCAATGCAGAAAATTACCACGCCCTACAAGCCCTTCAATACACCCATGAAGGCAAGGTAGACGCAATTTACATTGACCCGCCTTACAACACCCGCGACAAGGACTGGAAGTACAACAACGATTACGTTGACTCAGACGACCAGTACAAGCACAGCAAATGGCTAGCCATGATGGAGAGACGACTTAAGCTAGCCAAAAAATTATTATGCCCCATTAACTCAGTTTTGATAGCAACCATTGACGAAAAAGAAGTACACAGATTAGGGCTACTACTTTCCCAAGTATTCAACGACTCAAAAATTCAAATGGTTACGAGCCTTATCAATCCCAAAGGAGTAGCCAGAGGCCAAGAATTTTATAGAGTTGAGGAGTATTTGTTTTTCGTCTATGTAGGCGAGGCAGCCGTCCAGAAATCAACCCATGCAATGATCAGTACAAAAGAGCGGGTAGACAATAAAGAGAATGAAGCCGAAACCAACCCGCCCAAAGTCAGGTGGGGAAGCTTACTAAGGAGTGGCACCGATGCCAAACGATCAGACAGGAAGCATCAATTTTACCCAATCTTTGTCAATAAAAACTCCGGGGAGCTACATAGCATAGGCGAGGCATTATTACCTCTTTCAGCCAATCGAGACGAAGTGATACCGCCAACAGGGACTGTCGCCATTTGGCCAATACGCAAAGATGGCTCAGAAGGCCGATGGCAAGTAGGAAACCAAAGACTTTCTGAACTTTTTAACATGGGGTATGCATCGATTGGAAAGCTAAGCCCATCGGGACGAGCATCGATTAAGTATGTAACAGACAATCTCCTTAATCAGATCAAAAATGGCAGCATAAGAGTTACAAGAAAAAATAAAACTGAAGCCGTCTCACTTGAGTACGCAAATAACTACGTACATCTGGAAAACCCAAAGACAATGTGGAACAAAACATCTCATAGCGCAAGTGAACACGGCTCATCTCTGGTGCGATCCATAATTCCAGGAAGAGATTTCCCATTCCCAAAATCACTTTATGCTGTTGAGGATTGTTTGCGCTTTTTCGTTTCTAACAAACCAAACGCCATTATTTTAGACTTCTTTTCTGGATCAGGCACTACAGCCCACGCAGTAATGCGCCTTAACAAAGAGGATAGTGGACAGAGGCAATGCATCAGTATAACTAACAATGAGGTATCTGCCGATGAGCAGAAAGAACTGAGCACAAAAGGGCTTAGACCCGGAGACGCCGAATGGGAATCACTAGGAATCTGCGACCATGTGACAAAACCTAGAATTCAATCTGCCATAACGGGAAGAACACCTCAAGGAGAGGACATTGGCATAGAATACCGATTTAATAAACAATACAGCATGGCAGATGGCTTCGATGAAAACGCCGAGTTCTTCACACTGTCTTATGAAGCCCCAGCTCCCGTGGCGCACAACCGATCCTTCGAAGCTATCGCACCTCTTCTATGGCTTAAAGCCGGAGCTAAGGGTAGAAGGATCGATCGAAAAGAAAATTCTTTCGGCATCGCCGACAACTACGCGATTTTATTCGACTTAGACGCATCAAAAAACTTTCTATCAGAAATCCAAGGCAACCAACTTCTTACAATGGCTTTTATCGTCACCGACGATGACTTAGGGTTTCAGTCTGTTTGCGAAGAACTTCCATCGCATGTTGAGTCTGTACGCTTGTATGAATCATACCTAAATAATTTCACCATCAACACGGGAAGAGATTGATGCGTTACACGTTAAAAGGATACCAAAAGGACGCCGTAGTTGACGTTCTCGCCAACTTAAAAAAGTCTACTAGAGATTGGAAACAGGATGGTGACACTTCCGCTTTTTCATTGACAGCAACAACCGGCGCAGGGAAGACCGTGATGGCTGCCGCAGTCATTGAGGCACTTTTTAACGGTGATGCTGAAAACAATTTTGAGGCAGACCCCGGCGCGGTGGTTCTCTGGTTTACTGACGACCCGTCCCTAAATGAACAAACCCGCTTCCGATTAATGGCAGCAGCTGACAAAATAAACAGCTCTCGTCTTGTGGTTATCGAAAACTCCTTCAGTCAAGAGCAACTTGACGCAGGAAAGGTTTACTTCCTGAATGCTCAGAAGCTCTCCAGAAATGCAAAATTAGTTAGAGGTGTCACTCAGCACGACACAGGAAATCCACAAATTCAACTCGACAATGTCCCCCCACCGGACGATCGAGCCAATACGATGTGGGACATTCTAAGGAACACCATCGAGGACAAAAATTTAACTCTCTATCTTGTTCTTGATGAAGCTCATAGAGGGATGAATAGTGAAAGAGAACGGGCGACCATTGTACAAAAGCTTATTAATGGCACAAGCGGAGCGCCTCCCACCCCGGTCGTTTGGGGTATTTCAGCAACTGTAGAACGCTTTAATGAGGCAATGAAAAAGCAGCAAGGAAGAAACATTCGCCCACCCGTTGTTGTTGACCCTGCCAGAGTACAAGATTCGGGACTTTTGAAGGATGACATTCGCTTAGACTTCCCAACAGAAAAAGGCACTTTCAATACCAGCCTACTAGCTAGAGCCACACGAAAATTAAAGACCATAACCGAAAGGTGGCAGACGTATTGTAATCGGGAAGGGAGCACTGACGATGTAGTTGTCCCTTTATTAGTTGTACAAGTCCCCAACTCTCCCTCTGACCAATTATTACTTTCTGCCGTTGAGACTATTCGAGATGAGTGGCCTGAAATTCCCTCTGATGCCATAGCTAACGTCTTCGGCGAACATAGCGACCTTGAGTTAGGTGATTTCACCGTGCGTTATGTGCACCCGCAGATGATCCAAGACCAGACCCACGTCCGTGTCCTACTTGCTAAAGATGCAATTTCGACTGGCTGGGACTGTCCACGCGCCGAAGTCTTTGTTTCATTCAGACCCGCCTCAGACACCACATACATCACTCAGTTGCTTGGCCGCATGGTTCGGACACCTCTCGCTCGCCGCATACCCGGAGACGATCTACTTAATTCCGTAGAATGCGTACTCCCCGAATTTGATAGCAACACAGCTACCGAAGTCGCAAAAGCCATGATCGGTCAGCGCAAAGAAGATGGCGACGGTACAGGAGGCGGTGAGGGCCGACGTGTACTCATTGCACCGGTTGACATGGGAACTAACCCCAATATCCCAGATAGTGTCTGGGAGTTATTTGACTCTCTCCCCTCACAAACACTGCCCAGAAAAGTAGCAAGGCCAATCTTCCGCTATACCGCTCTTGCTCAATCCCTGTCTCGTGACGGCCTACGCGTCGACGCCGTCAAAGAAGCCTATAACGAGCTCTGCAAGGTTTTAGATGGGTTCTCAGCCCGACACTCTGACAAACTCGAAGCGGCCAAGGAGGACGTATTACAGGTCGATGGCGCAACTATCGTGGTAGGTGTACATAGCGGAGATGTTGAAGACGCGGGAGTGTTTCACGAACTCGCAGACGATAGAGCGATTCAAGCAGACTACAAAGCCGCAGGTAGGCTCCTCACCCCAGAACTAGCAAAACGCTACGCCGACTACCTAGCCGATCCAGATGATGACGATAGCCTTTTAGATGCACACATCACTGTAGGCGCACTTGGAAAAATTGACGGAGTCACTGAAGCACTGGATGCCGAAGCTGATGAGATGGCGAAAGCCTGGTTCGATGAGTACAGAGTCTCAATAAAGGGCCTTAGTGAGGAACGGCAGGCTGACTACGACAACATAAAAGGCATGTCCTCGCAGCCCCAGCGTATCGACATTAAGCGTCCGCACATTCGCACAGAGGAAACCAAGGATAGCGAAGGCAACCTTCTTGAGACTCGGAGTAATCACCTGATGGCTGATACTACCGGCATGTTCCCCGTTGCAAACCTAAACAACTGGGAAATCAAAGTCGTTGACAAGGAGATGGGACGAAGTGATTTCCTTGCATGGTATCGCAACCCATCACGAGCATCGGCGGACGCTCTCGCAGTCGCTTGGACTGGAAGTGACGGGAACTGGCGGCGTATGTGTCCTGACTTTATCTTTTTCCACGGTGACGAAAACAATGTAAAAGCTTCCATCGTTGACCCTCACGGCATCCATCTCAGCGACGCCATACCAAAACTGAAGGGTCTCGCTGATTTCGTAGAAGCCTATGGTGACACCTTCCACAGGATTGAATCCATTGGGGAAGTAGACGGCAAGCTACGCGTACTAGACATGAAGAACCAAAAGGTACGGGACGCTGTTCGAGCAGCGGATGATGTAGAAGTGCTATACCGCAGCGTCGAGGCGGAAAACTACCAATAGTTTAAAGAGTCAAATTCAAGGAACTTTATGAAAGGGAACTTACTTCGTATCTCACTTACGGAAAGGCATGAAGCTCCACTTTTCGAGGGTGACGAACAAGAAGGATTCACTCGATCAAGCCGAGCAGAGTTTTTAACTAAGCTTTTTGGTAAGGTGTGGCAATTTCAACATAGACGGGTACAATTCAGCTATCTATGCTACGGGCGAGAAGGAGATTTTCTGTACGGTGCAATTGGAAAACGCATTGTTCGACAACACTTCTCCCCGCCGGAGGATGGTTTACGTCCTATAGATGTAGATTACTGGGAAAAATCATTATTTATTCTCATTGCTGTCCCACAAATATTCATAGCAAGCAGAGCTGCGGATGAATGGTGTTGTTAAGTTGCTCTGGAGGATCACCTCTCAGCAAAGGCAGCAACTCTCTGCGCTCAAATAAATTGAGCTGTAGGAGGCGAATCATTTGCTGCAGGCTGCGATCAATTTGGCTGCTGAACTTAATCCAGGCCAGCAGTAGATAGGCACACATAGCGATCCAAATCTGGGTCATGACGGCATTCTTGGAAGTGCCGACAAAGGATTTTATTTTCAGGTTTTGCTTGATGCATTTGAAGAACAATTCGATCTGCCAGCGGGATTTGTAGATATCGGCAATGGTCTTGGCGGCAAGGTGGAAGTTATTGGTCAGAAACGCATAGTGCTTACCGGTATCAGGATCACGGAAACCAATCCGGCGCAAAGGAACAGGGCAAGCCTTTGCCTTAGTGCCGGTGATGACAATGGTCTGATCACAGGTCAGGCCTTTGGATTTAATGATTTCGCGGCGTTCAATAATACGGTACGTGGCATTACGCTTTTGCCGGGTAACAAAGAAAATTCCTTTATCATTCAGGGCGTTAAACCATGAATAATCAGTATAGGCGCGATCCATGACCACAATGCTATCGGCAGGGAATTCAAGAACGCGACCGATAGTGACATCGTGCTTTTTCCCATCGGTAATGCTGACGAAGCTGGGAAGGAGCCCATCATGATCAAGGCCAATATGCACTTTTACCGCTCCTTTGGTGCGGCGGAATTTTGCCCAGGGAAACACGGAAAGGCACAGGTCAATAGTGGTGGAGTCGAGCGAATACAGCTTATTCCCGAAACGAAATCCATGCTTTGGTGCGACGCCGTGGCAGCGGGAAAGCAGCTTATGAAACAGCGCTTCGTAAAGCGTATAGGGCTGACTTTCGTTGACGCGGGAAAGGGTGCTTCTCGTCACATTGCCGGCGCCGAGGTGGTAAAGCCGGGCTGCTTGAGCAGACAGATTACTGACGATATCGCGCAAGCTGGATCGGCCAGAAAGTTGTGCCAAGCTCAGCGCAACGAACTGAGACCAGCGCGACATTCTGCGCAACTTTTGACCCTCGTGGTGCTGTTTGGCGAGGGTTTCAAATTCATGTCTCGATACCAGTTTCAACAATTGAGAAAATACCGTGTTATGATGTGCCAAGGCTTGAATCTCCCTGTTTTTACAGTGTTTGGTCGCACATCCATTGTAGCAACTTGTTGAGATTCAAGCCTTTTTTATGTCTGATTTATGGGACAGCAATGATTTATTCTCAACCTTCATAAATACCAGCAAGTAGCGTTCATCGAACAAAACTCCGATGTAGGCACTGGCATTTCTCTCGTTCACTCACTGGTTAGCCACGTGAACAGGTATACCGGCCCCAATGAGTATAAGTTGGATGCTTTTGTCTTGCCTCGGAAGGATAGCTTTTGGGAGGCTGTTACCGAACACCCAGAGCCAATCACCGAGCTATCTATAAACTACGTAGTTCCCAATGTGTTCTTCGGAGGCGCGGATTCTACACGGAAAGCTTTGCGAGAGTATAAGGAACGCAACAACGCAAAGAACGTGGACATAAAAATCCGAAACCCAGATGGAGTAGACCTGGACGATGATGATGTCCGCTCGTCAATAGAGTACGTAGAGGGCGGGGGAGCCAACGTCAAAGCCAAGTCAGGTAGAAAAACTGTTTATAATTCAGAAGATCAAGCCGAAACTGTAGAACTCCCGGACTCAACGAGAGAGAAACTCGACAAGGGCCAGAGCCCTGACCAAGTAATTGGGAGAAAAGTCAAAAGATGAAAGCAGCATTCGCAATCGTAGTATTCCTTGTCGCCTGCTCTTTGGTCACGATCTCTGTGTGTTCGCCTGAAACACTATCGAAGAACTCTTTTCTGGATGGCTTCATCAATCACGAAATACTAAACATAATCGCGTTAATCGTTACTGTGACCCTAGTTTCAATAACCCAGATACACATAGAATTTGGTCGCATCGAAAGGAGAATAAAGGAACCAATTTTTTCAGAGGCCAGAACAGAGATCAATCAAACAACCTGGGCCCTTGGAGTTTCATTTCTCCTAGTACTCGTTGGTCTCATAATCAGATCGGGCGTAGACCAAAATAGCTATATGGCCATTTCCCTCCACAATACTTTTTGCTTGGTGATGCTGCTGATAGCAACCCTTTCTATGATTGACATAGTTTTAGTCATGCATACTATTTCGAAAGAGGAGCCTCTTGACTGACATCGCTTCAAGAAAGCGCTCACTCTCAGGCCCTCTAACTCCAATAATTTCTGCGAGATATTTATGAGCCGTGGGAAGTACCACTAAAGCCCCCTACCCCCCCCTGCATTTTCTGACGCACCCCGGAACTCTCTCTTCAAAGCAGGTAATACATGAACCCAGACACAATGGTTATTCTTGGCTTAAGCATGGTGATAGTACTTTTCACTGCCTTTGCCGGATACAGAGACATTTCGTACCGCGAAGCTCAACCGGGATCAGTAAGACGCGGCCCAGTGGCTATGGGACTGTTCGGCTCGTTTTTCTCTGTTTGCACTGCTATGATTATTGGGATAATTGCGCTCGCAGACTTTGATTACAAAGCGCTAGTCGCAGTGATTACTACAGCAGAGATAGCATACCTTTGCTTCATGAATGCTTGGTTCCGAAATAAGCTTACCGGTTGGTATCGATACATTTCAGAGACAATCGAAGGATAGCTGAGAAAAGTCTACGTGATCCGTCTACGTGAGCTTTGAAAGAAAGTTAAAACCTAGTACTGGAGTACAATTAAGAGACTTGAACGTAGTATTGAAAATCCTCGTGTCGGTGGTTCGATTCCGCCTCTGGGCACCACTTAATTTCTTGATATTCCTAGACTTTTAAAAATCCCAGCATAATTGCGATGTGGCAAAGCCGCCGTTTTGGACCAATCCTGGACAAATGCGCGCCGCTCACACGCTAACTATGTTCCGCACTCTCCCACTGTCTTCTCGAAACCTTCCGACGGGAGAGACAGGCATTGAAATTTTTTGGCTCTATCGACAAACGGGGTTCTCGCTACCGAGCACGGGTGACGCAACAAGGGCAGCGAATCAGCAGAAGCTTTGATACCGAAGAGGCGGCCACACAGTGGCTAAATCAGCTTGCCAAAGCCGCCCGCACCAACCGCTTTGACGCCGCATTACGGGGCGCCACCATCACGGTTGGCGAACTGCTCGATGTCTTCATTGAGCAGAAAACCGAAGAGTGGAAACCCAATACTCGACGCACCACCACCTCAAAAATTCGCTCTTTGCAGGCACAGCACCCAGATTTGTTAGGCATTCCTGCGGACTCCTTCTGCACAAGCCACATTGCCGAGATGGTAAACCGGCTCCGCAAGGCACACCCACCCGCAGCAGCCGCCACGATCAAGCAAAATGTCGGCTTTATTCGCACTGCCTATAATCTGGCCAATGCACGACTGGGCTTAAATCTCGACAACCCCGTAAAACCCGGCTGCCTTCCCAAAGTAAACAACGCCCGAGACCGACGCCTACTCCCCAATGAGGAAGAAAAACTTCTGGAAGCCTGCGCTAAGTATGAAACAGACACTCGGTGCACAACCCCAATAGGCCTAATAGTACGATTTGCACTGGAAACCGCAATGCGGCAGGCGGAAATCGCCCAACTGCGCTGGCAAGATATATACAAAGACCCGCAACTGGGCGTCACGTTCGTCACGGTAGACCGCAAGTTCTCTAAGAACAATGATGCGCGGAAATTCCCCCTCTCGTACAACTTAGCGCAGGAGATTACGTCGCTGCGAAGCGAGAGCGCAGAAGAAGGCTCCCGCGTGTTTGGCAGCAACGCACCTCAGATCCGGCAAGCATTTGAACGAAGCGCAGCGAGAGCTAAGCTAGAGGGGTTTCGATTCCACGACCTTAGGCACGAGGCAACCAGTCGCTTATTCGAACGGCATCACCTTGAGCCCCATGAAGCCCAACTGATTACTGGCCATCGAACCATCGCCATGCTCAATCGATATACACACCTGAACGCACAGCACTTACTCGGCAAAATGAGGAATGTGTTGCCGCCAGCATCGTAAATGCATACTCCAATATAGATAACCGGGCAGCCTGCATGGCTAAAAATAGGGGCGATGCAGCCCCCACCTCAGCAAGGCTAACGAGCCGCCCGGAAATTTCGAGCCTTTCTCGAAGCCGACGCTCTTTTTGGCATCGTTGATATCCAGGATTCAACGTCCGACCGCAACCAAACCCGACACCGGGGAGAAAGCTCCCGATACGGTGGAAACGGCCCCCCTCTCGCGATTCGATTGGTTAATGACTGAGGTGCTATTCCCAACAAGGCGGCTACTTCTTCTCGATTAAGAATTTCTCGTTCTGGCACTGTATACCTCCGGAAATGGAATTTCAGACATACAGTGGGAGATAGAGGAACAAACACAGTAAAAGAACGATAGTGATGCACGACATCAGAGCTATGTGTCAACTCTGAAGCACGACCTTCGGGTTATGAGAAATCCAACCAAGTCCTAAGCTACTGTTTTTAAGTTAAAAATATCCGAGGCGTCCGTTGTTCTGGGTATAGTTTGGCATAGCAGAGGACATGTGCCCCCACAAATCTCCCACTAGACCTCGCGAAGCAATACTTGTGGCTTTGGCGGACATGTCAATTTTGCGGCGATTATGACAGAGTATATTCACGAGCTACCCAACTGGCCCAACTTCAGCTTCGATGAAGGCTTCATCGCGGAGCGGCTACCCGCGGTGTTTCGCAAGCAGGGTCGCTTGCTCGTAAGAATGAATCTCTGGGCTTTGAGTTACAGCAAGAGGCCGAGCTCTACACACTGACTGAAGATGTACTACGCACCAGCGAAATTGAGGGCGAAATCCTCGACAAACAGCAGGTGCGCTCCCCTATTGCCCGGTATCTGGGAATGGATATTCCACCGCTGGTTAAAGCTGATCACGCCGTGGAAAGCGTGGTGAAAATGATACCGGAGCCACCAAGCACTTCGATAAGCCTCTTACCTGTGAGCGCCTGTGTTCCTGGGATGCAGCGCTGCTTTCCATTGGACGTAGCGGCATGCACAAAATCACCGTCGGTGACTGGCATCAGGCCGAAGGCGGCCCTATTCAAATCGTATCCGGTCCAATAGGCCGCAAATCCGTCCACTTTGAAGCGCCGGATGCTGGTTACCACAAGAAGTGGCGCGTTTCCACGAATGGTAAGAACCCCCTTTCAAGGGTGACCTCAATCTAAAGGCGGATATTGCCCACCTCTGGTTCGTCACGATTCGACCCTTTGAAGACGGCAATGGGCGAACAATAAGAGCGACGGCGGATATGCAACTGGCTCGAGCAGAGGGCAGCCCACACCGGTTCTACAGCATGTCCGCTGAAATACAGTGGCGGCATAAATCCTATTACGACATCCTGAAAAATCCCAGAAGGGCCGTCGAGATATCACGCCCTGGCGGTGTGGTTTCTGGAGGCCCTTGAGGCAGCCGTTGATGCTGCGGAGCAGCATCACAGGATAATGCTACACGGGATATTAATGACTTGATCGAAAAAGGCACGTTGAAAAAATTACCTAGTAGAGGCCGAAGCACCAACTATGCATTGGTCACTGCATAATTAGCTGAAACAAAGCAATGATCCTAATTCTTTGGTACTTTCTGGTATGCGCGCCAACTGGCAATTTTCAATGCCATTTTATAGCCTTAAAGATCTAAGCATACACTTATCGCTCACTTTTTAAGTAGTGATCTTCATAACTCAGGCGCAAATCCCGTTTCAGGATTTTTCCTGTCGCGTTATAGGGTAATGCATCTACAAAGATGACATCGTCAGGAATCCACCATTTAGCGACCTTACCGTCGAAATAGCCGATAAGTTCGTCTTTGCTAATTGTTGCCATCGAATGCTTGACGGCGATCAGCAAGGGGCGTTCGTCCCATTTTTCATGGTGTGCCGCAATGACGGCGGCTTCTTTTACACCGTCGTGACCAACGGCGATATTTTCCAGTTCGATTGAACTGATCCACTCACCGCCAGATTTGACGACATCTTTTTCCCGGTCGACAATGGTCATGTAGCCAAGCTCATCAATGCTGGCAACATCGCCGGTGTCGAACCAACCATCTTCCGTCAATGCGGATTCATCCGCTTTGTAATAGCGCTCAATCACCCAAGGGCCTTTGACCAGTAATCTTCCCACCGCGTTACCGTCCTGGGGGAGTTCCTCATTATCCGCGTTCACAATTTTTAGTTTGATCCCGAAGGAGGCTCGACCCTGCTTCTTTTGCAGTTGAAGCAATGCCGCCTTCTCCAGATGGGTATGGGTGATAGATGCGGTATTGATTGTACCCAGAGGGCTGAGTTCGGTCATTCCCCAGGCGTGGATGACACGTACGTCGTGGATATCTTCAAACTCACTGATCATACTCTCAGGCGCAGCGGAACCACCCACAACCACTTTTTTGAGGCTGGGCAGGGTGGTGTCATTGCTTTTCAAAAAGGCGAGCAGGCTAAACCAGATAGAGGGAACGCCTAGCATACAGTCCACTTCACAGCGTTTCGCTAACTCAGACAGCGATTGGCCATCCAGCGCGCTTCCGGGTAGTACCAGATGCGCACCGCACATCAACGCGGCATAGGGCGTACCCCAGGCGCTAACATGAAACATAGGGACGACTGGAAGGATGACACTGCTTTTGTCAAAATCGAAAATATCGGGGCGGCAGGCATTCATGGCGTGCAGAATCGTCGATGAGTGCGAATAGAGCGCGCCTTTTGGATTGCCGGTTGTGCCCGAGGTATAACAAAGTGCGGCGGCGGCTTGGTCATCAAAGCTCGGCCAGCCGTTCAGAGGTGTGGCCCCTTCAATGAGATCTTCATAATAGAGCGCACCTTCAAGTGCTTGCTCCGCCGAAGTAGGTCTTTCCGTCATGAGCACAATGGTAGGCTTTGATGTAAAGCTGGACTGGAGTTCGCGGACGATGTCGACAAAGCTTTCGTCGACAAAAATCATCTTGTCTTCAGCATGATTGACGATATAGCTAATTTGTTCGTGGAACAGTCTCGGGTTAATGGTGTGAGTAACGGCGCCTAAACCGGAAATAGCATAGTACAGCTCCAGGTGGCGGTGGTTGTTCCAGGCGATTGTTGCGATGCGGTCGCCGAGGGCTACGCCGAGTTGGTCCAGGGCGCTGGCGAGCTTTAAAACACGTTGGTAGAGTTCGCTGTAACTAAATTGCCGAATGCTGCCGTCGTTGTCGCGGCTGGTGATTTTAGAGTCAGGGTTGTGGCGTACGGTATATTCGAGAATATCTGAAATCAGTAGACCGTTGGTTTGCATATTCCCACAGAGCATTGTGATTTAAACCTTCTTGTTGTTTGAGTTCCTCGGCCCATTCCATTGGATAGGCCGAGGGTTGGATCAGGAAACGGCTTGAATAATCTTAGAAACCGCGTCGGCAGGGATGGGATAGAACATGGCGGCAGGGTCAGAAGCAATAGCAACCACGATTTCACCCTTCTTATCTTGGGTGGCATTCCAGCGCGAAAACTCAGTCGTACAACCAATATTGCGTTGAAAATCCTTTAGAAACCCAATGCAATTGTGGACCAGCTCCAGATCGTCACCTTCTTGTGGCAAATTCAGTGCTTTAGCCAGACGCCGGCCCTTCCCGCGATAAAAGTCCTGACAGGCTTCCATTACCACCGGCAGCAGTGCGGCGTTCGCATCACCGTGGGGAATGTGAAACATGCTGCCAAAGGCGTGGGCACAGTTGTGAACCGGGATGGCATTCAAGCTACCACCAAAGGCATCAATCGCCATACTGCTGGCCTGTAGCATATTGGATCGGGCGATAACGTCGTCGCCGCGTTCAATCACCTTTGGCAGGTTTTCGACGATTAACTGTGCGGCATGAAAGGCGTGGGCATCGGTCAAGGCATTGGAGGTGGGTGAAGCAATCGCTTCCAGAGCATGGGTCAATGCGTCCATACCGGTCGCTGCAGTGAGCGACGGCGGCAGGCCCAGGGTTAAATTTGCGTCTAGCACGGCCATGTCGGGTTCTAAAAATGGGGCAACGAGATTGGTTTTGATACCGAGCGATTCGTTATAAAACACCGCTACAGGGGACACTTCGGCGCCTGTGCCCGCCGTTGTTGGAACACCGATATGAGGAATGGCTGAATGTTGCGCCTTTGGCCATGACTCAAGTTTAATACCGCTCTGGAGCAGTTCGGTAATATCGGAGGCGCCGTGTTGCAGGGAATATTTAACGCCTTTGGAGGCGTCCAGTACGCTGCCGCCGCCGACCGCCAATATGGCGTCTGCACCCACTGAGCGCGCGAAGGCGGTCGCTTCGTTTACTGATTCGCATCCGGCATCCTGACTGATTTCAGTGTAAACACCGACTAATTTCGCCTTATTGCTGGCTCCATTCGCAAAAACCGAGATGACCTTGTCGACAATGCCGGCTTGTCTTAATCCCGTGTCGCTGTATAAGACAACGCGTTTTGCGCCCATGCCGTCAAATAAAGCTGGTAGCCGAATGATAGATCCCGCTGCACAGTGCAGAGCAGTGCGCATAGTGTATTGATAGTAATGTGATGATGACATCTTATTATCTCGCTAATTGTAAAAGTTGACCTGAGAGCGCCGATTAAAAGGAATGCACCAATTGATAGGTTGATTTCTTTCTAGGGTCGCGTTCGAAAGCTGTCGAAATCGCTTTGATTTCGGTGTACGAGTGCAGACTCAGTTCACTCATTTCTCGGCCATAGCCACTTTGCTTCATGCCACCAAATGGCGCGTCGGTGCGCATCATATGCCAGTCGTTAATCCACACCGATCCCGCCTCCAGACGTCGGGCGATGGCCTGGGCTTCAACAACATCTTCGGTCCAGATGCCGGCGGAAAGTCCATAAACAGAGTCGTTGGCGGTGTCTATTGCAGCATCAATGTCCCGGTATTTCAGCACCGAGAGTACCGGTCCAAAGATTTCTTCGCAGGCGTGCGTCATATCATTACGGCATTCGGTGATAATAGTCGGCGCAACGAAGTAGCCGTTTTCGCAGCCCGCTACGTGACGGCGTTCCCCTCCGCAGACTATCTTGGCACCTTGCTCTCTGGCCGAATCGATATAGGCTATGATTTTGTTAAATTGCTGTTCCGAAATAATGGGGCCCATTCCTGTGTTGGGGTCGAATGGGTTGCCGACCGCAATCTTCTCTGCAGCCTCTGTCATCTTCGCCACCAACTCGTCGTGAATGTCTTCGTGCACAATAAGACGGCTGGCTGATTCACAGGCTTGCCCCGCGTTCATCATAATGCCGAACAGTGCACCGTGGGCGACAAGTTCAAGATTGGCATCGGGCATCACTATCGCGGCACCTTTACCACCGAGTTCCAATGTGACGCGCTTCAGCGTTTCTGCGGCTGCTGTTTGTATTTGCTTGCCGGTTCGGGTTGACCCGGTAAATGAAATCTTGTTGACCTTGGGATGTCTTACCAGGGCGTCGCCAACTTTGACGCCAGTACCACTGACCAGATTAAGTACGCCAGGTGGGAGTAGGGTGTTAAATAGTTCGATAACTCGATAGGTAGAGGTTGGTGTAAGTTCAGATGCCTTAACAACAACCGTATTTCCGGCGGCTAATGCTGGGGCAATTTTCCAGGCAAGCAGGAGTAGGGGGAAATTCCAGGCTGTGATGACACCGCAGACGCCAACTGCTTCGCGAACCACCATAGTATTAACCTGCTCTGGAAGCAGTTTGGGCGCCAGGTTCTCGATAAATGGATAGTCTTTAATTGACTCTGCCAACGTAAAGAACAAGTCGGCAATGGCCAGCATATCCAGCCCCATTACTCGTTTTATGGTTCCCCCGGAAGCTTCAACTTCCAGTTGGGCCAATTCCTGTGCGTTGGCCAGCACGGTATTGCCCAATTGATAAAGTAGTTTTGAGCGTTGTTCTGGCGCCATAAACCGCCAATCTTTATTTTTAAATGCTGTGCTTGCTGCCTCTACAGCCAGATCGACATCGCGAGCGTCGCCGTCGGCAGTCAATGCAATAATTTTTCCCGTAGCGGGGCAAATCACATCAATGTAGGCATTTTCCTTCGGTGGTGTATCCTGCCCATTAATGATGTGGTTGTAACATGGCGGTTCGGCTATTGATACCATTTCACTTCCTTAATCGATTATTTTTTGATGGAAACAGACTTTAGCGTCATTGCTTCTGACGACAGCTTATTCTTTCGCTTGGATGGAACAAAAGTATTGGCAGTTGAGGACAACTTTTAGCGGTACGAGTCACGCGCGATACGATCAATCCAATCTATTTATATCTTTAACGTGCGCCGGCAACCATGTGTCCTCCAATGTCAACCAATTGTCCGAATGCGATAAGACAATCCCCAAAATTAGGTGCACCATTACTAAGAACGGCTCAACCAAGGGAATACAAGCCATCCGGAGGAAAATCCGCCCTTAATTATTTAATTAAAATATAAGTAGTATTTTTTGAATTTTTGACACTAATAATGTGTATTATAATTTTTACCGAGAATGCTCAGCTATACCATATAAAATTATAATGAATCCAATAAAATATTCGAGAATGAGGCCAGTCGTTAATTTCCGGTTGTCCATTATGATTGCTGAACTAATCACAACACAGGGAGCACTGCCGAAGGCAGGCATTGTAAAATCAAGAGATTTCGTAACCTCCTTAGAATTTGCATGCCGGCAATAAGGGTGCCAAGATCGAGAAACTTAGTTGACAGAAAAAACACCCTTCGCAAAGCATTGTAAATTCTGATTTTTGGCGATGAGAAGAAGAGGAGTGAGAAAAAATCTGCAAAACACAGATAACTAAAAAACTATGGTGAACGACCGAAACTACTTAAAACCTTATTAAGGCATAAAATTCGCAATATCGGGAAAGAATCCTTTTGTTGTGAGATCGATTACTATATTTTAATTAATTGTTGCAATGATATTGCATGATGCTTCACCGTCCCACCCAGCTTGCGCGATAATTTATCGCGCTTTTTTTAAGATAAATTATTGAGGGCCTTTTCTTTTGCAATTAGAGCTGATTTTTCTCGCGAAACTGACTGGGAGTGATACTTTTCCAGCGCTTGAATGCTCGCCGAAAGCTAGCGCTGTCGTGATAGCCAATAATTTGCGCGATAACTTCTACTGATAGCTGAGTTTGGCTAAGATACTCACAAGCGAGAGTTGCCAGGACCTTGTCACGTATTTCGCGGAAACAACTGTTTTCATCATTAAGCCTTCTAGCCAAAGTCCGCTTATTCATTAACAGCAGTGATGCCACTTCTTCTTCTGTGCTATGTATAGACCCTCGTGAAAAAATGATGCTCTCAACTTGATTAACCACCCCTCCCCCCAGCTGCCTTAAACGCTTTTTGCATTGCTGCAAGGCGATTCGATAATTTTCCTGATCGGCGTTTGCATTACGCTTCTCGCAAAGCTCGATTGGTATGAATAGTACAGATTGTGATTTTGAAAACGAATACTTAAAGTCGATATAGCGCCCATAGATTCCAGAATAATGTGGCTGAGAGTATTTGTATTCAATTAGTAATTCTGCGGGCGTATATCCTAGAACAAAATTGACGATCGAAACCAGCGTGGCACTAAATGCCTCGATAAAAAAGCGGTATATTTTTTCATTTGTTTTTATATCAAGAATAAGATGACACTCTAGGTATCTCTCAGATTTTTTCGTCGTTAAATGGGTGAGAATAATTCGTGTTGGCAGGTAGTTGCAGAAAGCTTTTATTGCATCCATTAACGTCGGACTGCTGTAGGCGAGCAAACCCAGTGGTCCGTGACTAAAAGGGGTGATTTTATGTCCGACCTGTAGCCCCAGCCCCCTGTCCCCATAGATTTCCAATGCATTTTCAATAATGTTTAGTTGTTGAGTTGGCGTTAGCAGGGTGTTTGGATCCATAAATTCACGCGGCTTGAGATTAGTGCCCTTAAGGAATGGCCCTAAGGCGTCTTCGCTAAGATTCAGTTCTCTCGCGATAACTTTTGAATAGCTTGTGGAAATCGTTGCCCTGTTGTTTATCATACTTTAATTCATATTGTTGATATTAAAACTGCTGCAATTAATTACTAATTATTATACATAATATTACCCCATTTGTCTTAAATTGCCCCCCCTTTGTCAGATAATAACCTGTAACATTTTTAAATCGCTGCCATTATAAAAATGTGTTTAGAGGAGATAGCGAGTAATGGTCAAAATAAGATTTATTGAACACACCGGCGTTGAGCACAACGTTGATGCTCTAAAAGGTGAAACCCTGATGTCTGCCGCAATTAATAATCTGGTCCCAGGAATCGATGCCGATTGTGGCGGAAATTGTGCATGTGGAACCTGCCACATAGTTATTGAGAAAGAATGGCTGGGTAGCTCCGGAGAAATTGGCAGCGATGAGCAATCATTGTTGACCATGACGCCGGAAATATCCAAGGGTTCTAGATTAGCTTGCCAGGTTGTCGTAACTCCCGCTCTTGAAGGTGCTGTAGTTAGACTTCCCGAATTTCAAATGTAATTAAATAGAGGCCTTTATCATGAATATGGAAAGTACTACAAAAATGGTTTCTGATCCCTATGCAGTTGACATCGATTCACTGGATTTCAGTGACGGACGACTTTTTGAGACTGGCTTATGGAACTCCTATTTTGAACGACTTCGCAATGAGGACCCTGTCCACTATCAGGCAGATAGCCCATTTGGGCCATTTTGGTCGATAACCCGGTTCGATGACATTATGTTTGTCGACAAACACCACGAGTTATTTTCCTCTGAGCCCGCCATCGTTATTGGTGATATGGGCGAGGAAATCCCCCTTGAGATGTTTATCGCCATGGATCCACCTCGGCATGATGAGCAGCGCCAGGCCGTACAGCCGGTCGTTGCCCCCAAAAATCTAGCTGCAATGGAATCTTTAATCAGGGAGCGTGTGGCCAAGATTCTTGATGGACTACCAGTTGGTGAAGCATTCGACTGGGTGGACCGGGTATCGATTGAACTTACCTCGCAAATGCTGGCTACATTGTTCAATTTCCCCTTCGATGACAGGCGGAAGTTGACCTATTGGTCTGATATGGCAGCTGGAACGCCCGAGATTACCGGTGGCGACGTAACAAACGAAGAGCGTATGGTTGCACTTCAGGACTGCCTGAGAACTTTTAACCAGCTTTGGCAGCAACGGCAAAGCGAGTTGGAAATTGGAGAAGCGGAAAGCTTTGACCTGATTTCATTACTCCTCTCCAGTGATAAAACCGACAATATGATTGAACGGCCCATGGAGTTTTTGGGCAATATTCTCCTTTTGATTGTCGGTGGAAATGACACTACGCGCAATAGCCTCACCGGCGGGCTGTACGCGTTGAATAAATTCCCTGCCGAATTTGAAAAATTGAAAGCGAATCCCGCGCTGATTCCTAACATGGTACCGGAAATCATTCGTTGGCAGACTCCACTGGCACATATGCGTCGTATCGCGACTCAGGACGTTGCGCTTGGCGGTAAGACGATCAAGGCAGGCGACAAAGTAGTTATGTGGTATGTTTCTGGTAATCGCGACGAGTCGGTTATTGATCATGCAGACGATTTTATCATCGACCGAGAAAATGCGCGCCAGCACCTTTCTTTTGGTTTTGGCTTGCACCGGTGCATGGGCAACCGCCTCGCTGAAATGCAGTTAAAGATCGTTTGGGAAGAAATTCTGAAGCGCTTTTCAAACATTGAAGTGATTGGGGAGCCCACCCTGGTTAGATCAAATTTCGTCAAAGGATATAGTTCCATGACGGTAAAAATTAGCCGATGAAGAAAATCTCGGCAACATCCTTTAAAAATGGACTTGTTTGCACATCAAATCAGGCTTAATTTGTATAATTCACCGAGATCGTTTCAACCTGGCCAACTCCAGATCTAGTTTGCAGTTGGCCTCTTGTAAACGTTCATTTGATGCCCTTCTTCGGTATAAATCCGATAAATACGCTTCCTATTAACAACAAGCCCTTCTGTTTTTAGAAGACCGTGCAGCAAAAAATAACCGTAGGCAGACTGCTCAACCGCCAATGTTTTCAATCGCGCCCTCAAGGCTTCGTCATTACTTGGCCTTGCTTGGTAGCGATACGCCGTGCGACTGATGCCCGCTAACTTACAGGCGGCTCGTTCACTGATGCTATGCTGGGCAATCATGTGCTTCGCCGCCTGTTTGCGATCGGCGGGCCTCACCACTTTTTTGAAAGTACGTCCTTCATCGCTTCAACCTCAAGGAGCTTGGCAGCCAATAGCTTCTTGAGTTTATTGTTCTCGGCTTCCAGTTCTCGAAGCCGCTTAGCTTCGTTTACCTCCATGCTTGCAAACGTGCTCCGCCAGCTGTAAAAGGTACCGCTTGAGATACCCAGGTTACGACAGATCTCGTCTACCTTAGCGCCGGCCTCATGTTCTTTGATGGCCTTGTTGATTTGTTCGTCGCTGTATCGCTTCTTCATGCTGAGATATCCATCCCGTTAGGTTAACCGGAAATCTCATCTTGGTCATGGCTCTAAAATCGGGGGAAAGGTCATAATCATGTGTCCGGTTTCCAATTCGACTCGGGCTTAGAGGAAAGCCAGGTTGCGTCCTATCCAAGGCCTGAATTTGTGTCTTCTCTTCAACGCTCATAACGACAGCATTGTCCGGCGGATTCATGTACAGCCCAACAATGTCGATCACCTTATCAGAGAACTTAGGGTCATTACTGATCTTGAATGTCTTTAGCCGATGAGGACGCAAATCAGCCGCTTCCCATATCTGGCGGACCTGCCATGGCGTCACTTCAGCGTACTTAGCCATCAGCTCAATACTCCAGTGCGTCGCTTCTTGCGGTATCCGCTTTGTCGTTAGAAACAGAACCCGGTCTACGGCCTTCTTATCAATGACGGTAGGTCTTCCGCTGCGAGCGCGTTCTTGTAGCCCTTCAACGCCTTCTTCTTCGAAGCGATTGCGCCAGCGGTGAACCGTCTTTGCCGAGGTCCGCTGTGCGGCGGCAACCTCTGTGGGAGTCATACCTTCGCTGAGCTGAAGAATAATCTTCGATCGCATGATCTGACCGTGCGGCAAAGTCGTTGACCGGCACCATTCGTTAAGAGTGGCTGCGGCATCGTCAGAAACGCGTAGAGATTTGGGAGTACGCATAGGAAAAACACTATACACCTCCTCGTCTTTACGTTACTTTATTTTCCGCTTGAACCACTAGCTATCTACGATATTAAACACACCCGGACTAAACCGCGCCATCCACAGACGAAGGTATTTGTGAGCGCCTTTATAGGAGGATACTACAGGAATTTTATCAACTCGCTCTTCACCCAAAGAGCTCCGGACTGATTTGGAAAACTGGCTGGACTACTGCGACAATCAAGAAACCCCTCAGGGCAAGAAGTGCTGCGACAGAACACCGCTGAAAACCCTGTTCGATGGTAAACGAATTTGGAAGGAAAAGTTCGCAAACTGAGTCTGACCTGACAGACGCCCGATAATAAACCGGTATCTGTCAGGTCAAGTCTGAACTACTACGCCTGAGCCGCTTCAGCTCAAGTTATTTTTACTGTATACCCGTCAACTGTCGTTTTTTGGGGATAGCTTAACCATAAGTTCTGAATAGCCGCGTACGAAGTTTGACTGAACCAACTCAGGCTCGGCAACTACTTCGATTTTATCAAAACGTTTAAGAAGCTCTTCCCAGAGAATGCGGAGCTGTAATTCAGCTAGACGGTTACCCATACAACGGTGAACTCCGTATCCAAACGACATGTGATTCCGCGCATCTCTGCGATCAATGACAAAATCATCTGGGTTTTCGAACTTTCGTTCGTCCCGATTACCCGAAGCATACCACATTACTACACGGTCACCCTTTTTGATGGTATCTCCGCCCAACTCAACATCCTGCTTGGCGATTCTGCGCATGTAAGCCAGCGGAGTTTGCCAACGAATGATTTCCGATACCATGTTAGGAATCAGCTCCGGCTTTGCCTTCAGCTTTTTAAATTCTTGAGGGAATTTTTTCATGGCCACTAAACCACCACTCATTGAGTTACGAGTAGTGTCATTGCCACCAACGATAAGTAGCGTCAGGTTGCCAATAAACTCCATCGGGCGATTGATAAGATCTTTAGTGTCTTCGTTGCTCTGTAGCAAGCTGATCAAGTCGAAACCAGCCTCTTCCCCCGCCGCGCGCCGGGCCTCCTTGTCCCGCCAAAGCTTGGAAAAGGATCTTGCCATGTCTGCTGCAGCATCAAACATTGACCCTTCATCAGCAAACTCGCCACCAGTCGCTGATGCCGCACCAGCCATACGGTCCGACCATTCAACTAACTTGTGACGTTCTTCATAAGGAAAGTCCAACAGTGTTGCAAGCATTCGACCCGTCAGCTCCTTTGATACCATGGGTACCCAGTTGAAAGGTTTTTCCAAGGGCAAGCTATCAAGTACATCTTTGGTACGAGATCGAATTAAATCTTCCAATTCCTTTAAATTTTTCGGTGCGACCACTCCCTGGACCGAGCTTCGCTGCACATCGTGCTTTGGCGGATCCATCGCTATAAACATCTCCACCGACAGCCCCTCCGGAGGGTCACCCAGAATAATCTGCGGCTCGGCGGAAAACAGGTCGTGCCTTTTATCTACAAACATGATGTCTTCATATCGAGTTACCGACCAGAAAGGACCAAAAGGACTCTTCTTTTGGTAATGAACCGGAGCCTCATCACGCAACCGTTTGAAATAAGCGCGCCACTGATCCTGCCTATATAGAAATGGATTGCTGACATCGATATCCTCTAGGGCGAGCGTGTTTACGTCCGGAATCGCTGACTCAACAAATTCAGGTACCGGGCGGCGTGTACCGAAGGCTTTCTTTTTAGCACCCATCAATAGTTTAAGCCCGTGAATTTGCCTGTGCATCGGCACGATTTTGGATGTAGCATTAATCACATGGGACTGAATATCGTAAAGCGTTTTGGATATTGTTGACATGCGCTCTCCTATGCTCACATTTGGAACTCGGGTAAATAGACGAAAATGCCGTCCATCGCGTCAGTAGCAATCACCTGGCAGCCCAGGCGCGACGTACTGGCTCGCTCAGGTGTCATCGACAGCATCTGCTCCTCTTCTTCATTAGGCACACCGGTCTTGCTGAACCATTCGTCTGCGATAATGACGTGGCAAGTGCCACAAGCGCACTCTCCTCCACAATCACCGTCGATGCCAGGAATAGCATTGTCTACGGCAATTTGCATTAGCGAGGAACCATGCTTGAACTCAGCGACATGTTTGGTTTGATCGTGCTCTATAAATGTAACCTTGCCCAATGTCCTTCTCCTGCGAGTTGTTTTGAGATAATAATTTTCGCTTTATCACAACACAGGCGTCAGGTCATTTCTTGACAAACCCGGGTCATTTTAGGACACAATGTATCTGCTTTATCGGAAGGAGAACTAACAGTGGTAGCGCAAGAATTAGAGGGTTCGCAACGCCGCAGAAGCGATGTCCCATCGAATTATTCGCGACTGATAGCCCGCGAGCTTGGTTTGACCGCCAAACAATTACCACTACTACTAAGGGGCACTGGCATCGGAATAACGCAGTTTTTGGCAGACGATAGCCTGATAACTATCGAACAGCAGATCCGTATCTTACACAACGCTATGGAACTATCCAACCAGCCTGAATTAGGGTTACTGCTTGGCAAGCGACTGACCCCGGCAACTCATGGAACGATGGGATTTGTTGCCTACAGCAGTCCCAACTTCCTCACTGCGCTTCAAGCGATTCATGTATACCTGCCTACTCGCGCGAGCTTCACTGAACTACGTTTGCAGGAAGTCGGTGAGCATCTTGAATGTACTCTAGACTTTCAGGAGGCCCTAGACGACAACATACAGCGGTGCCTAGCGGATGTGATGGTCAAGGCACTTTTCGAATTCGGCGAATTCATGATTGGCCGGCCCTTGCACGGCGCAGAAATATTCTTCGCTCATCCTAAGCCCGAATACCATTCGATATATCCGGAATTCTTGTCCGGGCGTATTAACTTTGGCTGCGAACAGCTAAAATTGAGATTTCCGATGTCATTGTGTCGGGAACCCAACGCCTCTGCCAACCACGAAAATTATCGTCTCGCCTTACAGCAGTGTGAAGTCATGCTTGCGCAGCTTCAGTCTGATCAACCCACCTATCAGACGCGGTTGAAGAAAATGATGTTATCCCGACCGCCGGGAACGCTAAGTGAAAATGAGGCCGCAGCTTCATTATTTATGAGCAAACGCACACTCGCACGTAAGCTCAAAAAGGAGTGCACTAGCTTTCGCGAAATTCGCGACGAGATTCTGTCTCAGCAAGCAGCGAGCTACCTACTAAATACCCAATTGTCCATCGAGGCCATTGCCGCGTTGATGAACTATCACGACGGAGCCAATTTCAGGCGTGCCTGCAAGCGCTGGTTTGGCCGACCACCTGAGCAAATCAGGATAAGTGGTAGAGCATAAACCTCGCATCGCCCTCACGGACGGCCCTATACAGCTCCGGCGCCTGCATAGCCAGATACTATGTTTGCGTACCTTTATTAACCACCCCGTCGATAGCGATCTGCCAGATAAAGTCACCGATAGCGTCCAGCGAATGATCACCGTTTGGGTCAAACCAGGTCGCGACCCAATTCAGCGCCCCAAGCCCGAAGAGTCGGAGCAAACGGTGATCGATATTCTTCCGTGTTACGCCGTTTTCAACCGTGTTTTCAATGATTCTTGACCACAGGGATTCGTATTGGTCACGCAGGTCGATGACATCTTTGCGAGCCTCCGGACGCAGCGCTCGCCACTCAAACAGCAGCACGTAAACCGCGTCCGAGTCCACCAACAAGGCTCGCAAGTGCGCATTGATGCAAAGTCGCAATTGCTCTGCCGGGTCATCAGAGCTCTCGTACGCCGACTCGACCTCAGAAGACACTAAGTCAACTCCCCAACGCATCAGCTCGACAAGGAGGGCCTCCTTAGTCTTGTACCGATAATGCAAACTCCCGGGAAGCATGCTGCAGGCTTCCGCAATTTCTTTAAGCGAAGTCTTCTCGAACCCTTTCTCACGAAAAAGTCGGGCTGCATGAGTCAAAACATCGCTCTTATCGCCTAGCTTTCCCGCGGAAAAAATCTGTCTGTTAACCATAGCTATAACAAACCCTTGAGCAATTTAGATTATTATTCGTAGTAGTGCCTCGTCGCCTCGATCGTACTTCATAAAACTGGTGATCCGCTAATAACACATAAAAAACCTTGACCTTTGGTTGGTTAACCAACCAAAATTAGACACGAATGATATGCGGGCTGTCAATGCGATGACAATGACCAATGAAAAAGTAGCGATTCCCGCCAACGCTAACCAGTTAGAAATATAGAGCAAGCTGCGAAATCCTAAATGACAGATTCGAAGCATAATCAGTGGAATTCAGCCACAGCGATAGCTTGGCAGTTTACCGAACAAGTCCCTCACAGCAGGGATCTGGGCATGCAGATTATCTCTATCACCAAAAACCAAGCATGTATTCGCTTGCCGCCCAACCCGCGGTTGTTCGTCGACGATAATACCGAGGAATTCTGCGCCAGTGTGCTTTACTCCCTGGCAGACTCAGCCAGCGGGTTAGCCGTGCTTGCAGAGGCAAGAGATTCGTCACCAATTGCCACGCTAGATTTACGGGTGGATTACTTTCAACCAGCCAAGGGCGATCGCGCCCTATTGGCGGTAGCAACCTGCCCCAAGTTAACAGAGGAGGTCGCATTCATTCATTGCAACATTTTCCATGAAGGCTGCCATGAGCTACTGGCGACAGCGAATGCAACCTTTATGCGCAACACTCCAGGTGGAAGAATTCTAGCAAATGAACGCGCCTAGGGGGATGTATGTGCACTACCGGTAATTCGAAATACCAGGCCGCTGGCGCCGCCAATAGCCCCGACGAGTGCTTAGCCTGGCAAGGCTTACTGGAACGCATTCCGTATGCCCGGCATCTTGGGCTTCAGGCCCAAACTGACAATGGAGGAGTCTTAATTCATTTGCCCTATCGTGAGGCATTGATCGGCAACTTTAAGTTACCCGCGCTCCATGGCGGCGTTCTAGCCGCACTAATCGAGCTGACCGCACGGACGGCTGCTCAACGTCGAGATAAAGACAACCGTTGCCCACGCATTCTAGACAGCCACATTAACTATTTGCGCTTCGCGGCTATCCGTCCGACTTTCGCCAGCGCAGAAATTATTCGACAAGGCAGGCGAACAAGCCTGGTCGAGGTAATGTGTTGGCAAGACAATAGGGCTGCACCGATTGCCAGCGGACGAGTCCAGCTGTTACTCCCGGCAGTAGTCGCCACGAATACAGAAGCTCAGGAGCAGTAGACAGACCATGCCTCGGCGAAGCGAATTTCAAGCTACAGACGGACAAGCAATCTCATTCTGGCGCTGGCCACAGTCTCAATCGCGCCCAATGCTTCACTGGGCACACGCTACGGGATTTCATGGTCGCCTATACCAGCCACTCCTTGATGATATTCAGGCCGAATGCAATGTCCTGGCTTGGGACATGAGAGGTCATGGATTCAGTGCCAATGCAGCAGAAGCTTCGACATTCCGCGGATGGGAAACCTACTATCAGGATTTAACTACGCTACTGGATCACCTCGATACACCGATTTGGTTGGCCGGCCATTCAATCGGTGGAACCGCAAGCATCATGGCCGCGGCCCGTCGCCCAGAGAAAGTGCTCGGATTGATTCTTGCGGAGCCTGTAATTATGGATAGAAAACAGGGTCTGGAGATGTGGCTCGTCAAACGGCTGCGCCGGTCACAACGCCTAGCGCTTGCTGCGGGAGCTGCGCGTCGGCGCGCAGTCTTTGAGTCGCACGAAGCTGCGGTGAATCACTACCGTGGCAGAGGTATTTTCAAAACTTGGCCTGATACCTGGCTAGAGGCCTATGTTCGCTTTGCTTTCATGGATCACGAGGATCACATACGCCTTGCTTGCTCGCCGGAGTGGGAGAGCACCACCTTTGCTCAGACTGAACACAATCCATGGCCTGGTATTCGCCAGTTACGTTGCCCAGTAGTCGCTTTGTCCGGGGACCGAGGATCAACTTTCTCGTTAGCCGCACGCGAACGCTTGCAAACCTTACTACCTTCCGCAGACGTTAAAGTGATCGAGGATACAACCCATTTTCTTCCGATGGAAAAAAGCGATACAGTACGCGCCGCCATTCATCGTCTTGTTTCGCAAAAGTAAGACAATCAACGTTTATAGCTACCGATCCCACTGCTTTTGCTAATCGAGACGCCCGCGGGCATTACGACTGAATACTGCACCTGCAGTGACTGACCTTTCCGCAATTTAGCAAGCACACCCAAAACCCAGTCGTTCATAGTAGAAAACTCTGCTAAACCTAATGTCAGGGGTTTTCCTATGCGGACTACGACATGACAACAGACATTTACTAACAATATTAAAACATAACGAAAATCGTGGCTCACCTCCACCTCGGGATGAATATTCGAGAGAAGACTAAAACCGCATCAATGCTTAGCGTAGTTTACGGTCAAACCCAGGCAAGGTACCGCGTTAGTAAAAGTTTGGGTTTGCCCCAACGCTTTCTTGATGTTTTGGCATTGCCAACGAGTGCGTTTAATCCAAACGACGATTTGTCTGAACTAATTTGCCACTACTATAGTGGCGAAGGTTAGCTCGGTAAAACCGTATTTCTGGCATACGTTTACCTTTTATTGGCATTGCTAACCCTCGCACGATTACTCGAAAGTATTCAGCCTAACACACTACATCTCGGCCGACCTTCCTCTTAGAAGCTGGTGATAAATTCTGCTTATAGCGCTAAATCCATTCACACTCAAACTGCCGCGCTTCTAGTTCTCCAGCACCGCATCTAGAGCAAGGAAATCCGAACTCGGCAGTATATTACCGCCCAGTAAAAGATTATAAACTCCTGCGTCATCTAATATAGCTATGTCACCATCACTCAAAACTGGGGTTATTAACACAACCCCTAAAAGCCCATTAACGATGTTAACGGCCTCTTCTACTCCGCCAACCACTGGAAGGCCACGACCATCTAAGCCCGGCAGACTACCAACAATTGGCAAACTCGACAACACAGTAAGATTTTCATTAAACAACACTTTGTCGACTATATTATTGTCCCCGATCAAAACTGAAGTAACAGGAAGTATCGCAGCCAGGCCCTGCCCCTGGTTCCCAACCGTTAAGGATCCTAAAATTGGCACTTCAAGAGCCAATGCAGGCACTTTCCATGAAAACAAAGCAAAGCAAATCAGTAAGACCTTTAATATTTTCATATAACACCTCTCAATTGTTTATTAATTTTTTAATATCTATAGGTAAATTCAAGCCCATAAGTTGCCGGCGCACCTTGCTGGAAGTAATCAAAACCAAAACCTGCTTGTAGATTTATTGCATACCCGTCGTACTTGGTTTCTGTAATGTTTTTCCCCCACAACGCCACACTATAATCTTCATTGTGTGAAAACCAGGTAACTCTTGCATTATATATCGCGTAAGCATCTTGCTTAATTTTGTCGTAACCGATTTTATCATTGTACGCGCTGTACCACTGATCGTCCTGATAATTACCGTTTACATTTAAGCTAAGATAGCCGTAGGAATTACTTAACAGCTCCCAGTCAATTGAAACGTTAGCGCTTATTTTCGGCGCCGAAATTAACTCATTCCCAGACAGGTCAACAACATCATCGTCATCATTAACGGTCTGAACATTTGAAAGCTCCAGCTCCGTGTATTCAGTTTCAAGAATACCAACACCAATTTGCGCCGTTAGCTTCTCTGTAAGGGCAAAAAACATCTCCGACTCAAACCCGATTATCTTCGAGCCACCGGCATTTTCGAGGAAGTTAGACACACCAACCACATTAATAAATTGTTGATCTGTGTAGTCATAATAGAAAAAGGCACTATTGACACGCCCCCTTCTATCCCAAAAGTCAGCCTTAAAACCTAACTCATAAGCGTCAAGAAATTCTGGCGAAGCATAGGCATTTTCAAAATCACGCTCCTCATAGTAAACACCTGAATTGAAATTGCCCGAGCGAAAGCCTTTACTGTATGACGCATAAACCATAAGCGAATCATTAAATCTGTAGTCAATGCCAAGCTTACCCGTCCACTCTTTCTCCTTTGAGCTCATCGGTGTTGCCGATTCTGTGGTGTACGGGCCATGGGTATAGCCTGTACGAGCTGATAGCAAAATATCGTCCAATGTTAGATCACCACTCAGCAGCTGCTGTATGAGCAGCCCAGGCTCTAACGGACTCTGACCAGCGACGTTGAGGGGTATAAAAATGTTATCGACACCTGTCGTATTCCCCGGTACATATGTTCCGCGAGGTGATCCATCGTAGCCGACGCGGGAGATGTTCAAGTAGCGAAGATCAACACTGTCCTCCGTATAGCGTAGCCCAAAATCCATGCCGAGCTGCGCCGTAATATTCCATCTCAGCTGAGAATAAACAGCAAAGCTTTCCTTCTCTGTGTCCATTTTCTGGTCAAGAGCACCAAAGTCAAGAAGGTAGGGATAGTAACCGGTAACACCAGGAAAGGTCACCGCAGTTCTCAAATCCGGAGGCGTGCCATAAAGGCTATAAATATTATGGAGTTGCTGATCTTCCCAGGCATAGTACGCGCCAGCAATTAAGTCGACATCGTCGCCAAGGGTTGTAGATAGCCGAAGATCTTGACTGAAGGCCTGGGTTGCTACGGACCAGTTAATTTCGAGATGCTCCTCGGGACTACCATCAACGTTTTGAGCCTGGGCGTAGTCATTGTCTGTATATGAAGTAATAGATGTCAATGTGTATGAGTCATTCAAATATTCAATCTTATGCACCAACTGATCCAGATTAACGACCAAAGGACCAGTGAAGTTGTCGTCAACTTCATAATAATCCAGACCTTCAGCCGGGCGAGAATAGCCAACTATATCTATGTAACCATTATTTGGCCGATCATTTACACCGACGCCAGCCGTCTCTAGCGCTGTAACCAATGCAGGGTTTTTTGATAAATCGCCACGAGGTTCGTTTCTACTAGGGCTAGCTAGGCCGTCATTTCTGGCCTTGGTGTACTTAAACACCATATTTATATTGTCGGAAACATTTGCATTAAGAACTAATCTGGCCCCCTGAAAATCTTGCTGGGAGAGATCATTTCCGCCAAATCGATTTTCGTAGTAACCATCTCTTCGCGAATATGAATACGCCAATCTTGCTGCCAGAACATCCTCTATTAACGTACCCTCAACACCATAGTCACCCTTGTGGCTATTATAGTTACCGATACCTTGCTTAATATTGTAGTGAAACCCTTCATTAATTTCTGGGGTCTTTGTTATGATGTTTATCGCACCACCAGTCGTATTCTTACCATACAGCGTTCCCTGCGGCCCCCGGAGTACCTCTAGGCGAGCCACATCAAAAAAGCTCATCCCATGAGTATATACCGCGCCCATGTATGCCTCATCATTGTACACACCGATGGGGCTGGCTTGATTAGAGGAGTAATCAGACATACTCACCCCCCTGATTGAAAATATCGGCTGAACATCCCCGTAAGGACCACTAACCTGCATATTTGGTACTTGAGCCGAGATATCGTTAGCACTGGAAAAGCCAAATTTTTCCAATGTGTTTTCCGACATCCCCGTTATCGCTATAGGCGTATCCTGGGTGCTTTCAGATTTCTTTTGCGCAGTTACCAAAACCTCCTCAAGCATTGGCGCCGCATGAACAGCTTTCATACAGCCAAACCCGGAGACCAGCACTAGGCCACCAAGATATACATAACGATTAAACATCAATCACCTCAAAAGTTTGTCGATTATAATTATGCCAACCTTCTAACTGGTTGACGGCAAACCACAACCTCTGCTCCAGGGCCAAAAATTCCAGCCAGCCATCGGCCAAATGATGGACGTTCTAAAAGCGATTCCTCGAACGGAGCCACATACTCAATCAATGCTGACCCCTACTGGCACGATCCGGACTGACGCAATTATTTTAACCCCCTCTACGCCGACCGCTTCTTGCAGAGATAGACCCGCAATACTACCTACCAACCAAACAATTTAATTGCCTTACCAGGACATTCTTTTTACATTAACGGTCACATACATCATCTCCCCAACGGAAGAAAATTACCCCTCCCCATACTTAGCCCGAGCGGCCTTCGCAAAGCCAGGTGCCCCGCTTGCAAAGCGGCCCCTCATCCTCCCGTAACCCATCACCAAACCAGGTGAGCGACTCAATTTAAAACAATTATTGGTATGTGCAATCCGCAGCAGCCAGACCGCACGAAATCTCGCCTTACGCGAAGTAAAATCGACCCCAAAGCACCAATCACGACAGGCGAATAACGACCACAACCTGAACACTGATGGGCATTGACTTTATATGCGACAGAAACCCATAGAGACACCCAACGATCCGCCAAGCATGAATGCCTATTTGTCCGGTTATGACAACCCAGTGGCACACAAAGATAAAACTCTTCGCAACTTTTTAGCTATGGTTGCTTTTCACAAGCCAAGACACTAAATCAGAAGTATTCCAATCTCCACACTCAGGATACACCTCAACAAAGGCTATAAAATAGAAAACACCTAAACCAATGTGGCACAGAATTATTCTACGAATGACGCGACCAGGCCTGCATACGCACCTCACCACATCGACTTAGCTGGAATCATTATTACTCGTGATGAATGAAGTCCCGACCGAGGCGCTCTTGACTTAATCGATTTTAGACCCCTACTTGCAAGGTTTTGCAACAGTAATTCACGAATCGAAGGCACCAAAAGCCACTAGACTTAGAACATCGTTCAGGACCTCTAAGACAGCCGAACTCCACGAAAAAATACGCCGAACATCGTCCGAAATGATAAATATACATAACGAGATGACAATACATAGTGCGCTCTCATTATATAACTTACCGTTGCCAATATGCCTTAACGTATCAATTCCGCCGCCTGTTATTTTTCAGATAACAAAGGGCGCCCCAGGAGTGCTTTATGAAGAAGATTGCAGCGAACGACCCTTTGGGACATTTATCTTTGGCGAACACGGCATGGGTCACAAGCAAAAAATATTTATATTTGTCGTCCCTCGCCCTGCCTCTAGTGCCGATACTTTCTGCGTATATCGCTCTAAAATCAGGTAATGGTGCTTGGTTCTGGCTATTTGTTGTCTTCTTTTATTTAATATTTCCCTTTATAGATCACCTGATGGGAGATGACCCCGCCAATCCGAATGAGGATCTTTCCGCAGAGTTATCGAAGGATCGATATTATGTAAAACTTATGTATTTTGCTACAGCTATGCATTGGGTGGCGGTATTTGCAATGTCCTATGCTGTTGCGAAGAACGGGCTGTCATGGGGCTGGTTCAGCATCTTGGGCGCCGCTCTTTCCCTAGGCCTTGCAAATGGCTTGGCCTTGGTAGCAGGACATGAACTTGGACATAAAGTAAATGACAAGGGGCAATTAGCTGCGGCAAAAATAATCTTGGCATGTAGTGGATATGGTCATTTTACGATAGAGCATAACAAGGGCCACCATAAAGATGTTGCGACACCCGAGGACCCAGCCTCTAGTCGCCTCGGCGAGAACATCTATAAGTTTATGCTAAGAGAAATACCCGGCGCAGCCAAAAGAGCCTGGCACTTAGAGAAAGCGAGACTCGCAAGACTCGGTAAATCGTCTTGGTCATTTAGTAATGAAATTATTCAACCAGCATTAATAACGATAACGGCCTATTCAATCATTGTATCGCTCTTTGGCTGGATTATGATTCCCTTTTTATTACTATCTGCCGCATATGGTTGGTGGCAGTTAACATGCGCCAATTATACTGAACATTACGGGCTATTGAGAGAAAAGCTTCAATCGGGTAGATATGAAAGGTGCCAACCACATCATTCATGGAACAGCAACTCCAAAGCCTCAAACCTACTCTTGTTGCATTTACAGCGTCATTCGGATCATCACGCTCATCCAACCAAACCGTATCAGGTTCTCCGGGATTATGACAACGTACCAACGATGCCATTTGGGTATCCCGCCATGTTCGGTATTGCCATGATCCCTCCATTATGGTTTGCCTTGATGGACCAGAGGGTTATTACCTGGGCTAATGGTGACCTCAACAAGGTTAATATCTCGCCAGACAAAAAAGAGAAATACAAAAGCTTGAGTCTGAAGTTAACAGGGGCTTGAGTTTTATATTATCGCCCTTCTCCAACGTAAATAATTAACCGGAAAAGCTTCCTGCCAGCTTTTAAACGCTGGCAGAGATGTAATGTAGGTGAGCACATGTCTAAAGATTTTCAATGTCCTGATTGTGGATATATCTATCGAAATGAGGATGGCTGCCCCAGAGAGGGCTACCCCAAGGGGACGCCATGGGATGATTTGCCAAAGGATTTCCCTTGCCCAGATTGCTTTGTTCGCGAAAAACCTGACTTTATTGCTATAGATAAAACATAGCTCATCGAACAACGGGGATACATTTTTATGGCTAAGTTTGAGTGTTCTACATGCGGGTTTATATATGACGAGGCACTAGGCTGCCCAGAAGATGGCATCGAGCCGGGTACGCCATTCTCCGAGCTTGATGACAGCTGGTGCTGTTTAGAGTGTTCGGCACCAAAGGAAGATTTCTTTCATATTATTTAGCAACCCAAAATAACATCCGACATATAAAGACAATACCATATCACAACGGAATGCAAGCGCGGGGCGAACTAGAAGGATAAACGGTACCTCTTGGGATATTATAGATTTACAAAGCGTCGCTTTTAAAGTGGCTTCAAAGGCTTAAGCTAACGCTGCCGAGGTGGCTGTGGCGGCGGGTTTGATTGTAGAACATCTCGATGCAGTCGAACACATCGGTGCGGGCAACGTCACCGGTTTTACAGATGCGTTTCTTGATTTGCTCCTTTTTCAAACCGATGAAGAAGGACTCCGCAGCCGTTTAATCACGGCAGTTGCCGCACCGGCTTATACTGGGTTGTTAGTCGTGTTTCGTACAGAATCGCGGTCAAGCATGACTGCCGTATTGGTTCCTGATCTGTTTCTTTGGCCTCACGCTACCTCGGGCGCCGACGCCAAGCGGCCGCCAATATCTCTTCTAGACCACTGTTTTTTTGAATTAGGCTTCATCAAGCAACCCCGGATTATTCTGTAGGGCAGGTCGACTACAGTTGCGAGATAGCTCCAGCCCAAGCCTGGTTCTTATAGTGGTGATATCGGTGACCGAAAATTGATCTGACTGCTCAGCAATAACTCAATAAATGCCCGAGTTAGCTAATTCGGTGCAATTATCGCCGTTCAGCGAGTGATCGTACACGATACCTTATAGCCACGATCTGACTTGATTTGGTGATTTCGGATGATTTTCATTAAGCGCTGAACACCGAACGGCTCGCCAATTTCACGGAGTTACTGAAACACCCTGGGGAAAACATAAATATCATAGCTGGCATATTAAGATTTGCGTATAAGCAACGGCAATACTCAAAAGCTCGGTCAGGCAGCCGTATAGCAAGCCGCTTATAAATGCCTACGCCCAACACATCGAGCAGTTGACACATTCAAAGCATGCCGAGGCCGATGCCATGTGCGGCGCCCAACGCTACGAGCGCAGCCCAGTTCGCGTTGATACGCGCGCGCACGCTCCACTCCAAGGGGGGGGTGAAGTCAAGCTGCAGATGCCCAAACTGCGCAGGCAGGCCTTTGAGACTGCCATCATTGAGCGCTACAAGCGACGGGAAGCTTCCATCAAGGAGGCGCTGATGGAGATGTATCTGGCAGGTGTATCTGAGCGCCGGGTCGAGGATATTACCGATGCCATGTGTGGCACCCGTTTCAGTTCTGGCACTTTCAGCAAGCTAAACAAAAAAGTCTATCAGCACATTGAGACGGGGCGTGACCGGCCCATTAAGGGCAAGCTCGCTTTTGTCCACCTCAATGGCATCGTCCTGAAGCACAGCTGGACCAGCGAGGCCAAGAATGTCTCAGTATTGGTCGCCATTGGGGTTGATCAAGACGGTTACCGTAGCATTCTCGATGTTCATGAAGGCCACGAGGAAGACAATACCGGCTGGGGTGGCTTCCTGGCACACCTCAAACAGCGCGGTTTGAAGGGCGTCCAGCTTATCATTTCGGATGCCTGCCCGGGTCTGGTGGAATCCATCGCCGACTGCTACTCCGATGCCGACTGGCAGCGCTGCGCCGTGCCGTACACTTCTTCCGCAATGGCTTCAGCCATGTACCGCGCAATAAAATGCGGCAGGTGGCCGCGATGCTCAAGGCCATTCATGCCCAGGAGAATCGGACTGCGGCGCAAGAAAGGGCCGTCAAAGTCGTGGCAGAGCTTTGCGAAATGGCGCTGGCCAAAGCCGCCGACCTGATCGACTCCAAGTTTAACGGAACCCTCACGTACTACAGCTATCCCCCCAACCCCTTGGTTTAAGCTCAAGACCAATAATCCGATGGAAAGAATCATGCGGGAGATTCGGCGCCGGACTCGGGTAGTCGGAGCGTTTCCTGATGGGGAGTCGGGAGTGATGCTGGTCGGAGCCAGGTTACGCCACATCACCATCACCAAATGGGGCACCCGCAAGTACGTCTCAATGGACTGGCTAAGGCAGCATGATTTGGAGGCACAACACTCAGCTTGAGAAGCCACCGCCAAAGAATGTGCGAAAGATTTTTGACCCTACCCGTCGCGGCGTTAACCCTCTTTTACAAGCTGTGATCAGAGACACCTATCCACTCCGATGCATCGCTGACTGAATATTTCGTTTCAATGATCTGATGAACGGACTCATCCTTAAATTCTGCTGTATATCTTAGATATGCTCATAGAGTTGCGCGGAGTTGCCTTGTAGTGGCATAGTGAATTTGGCCACCTAATTAGAGGTGATAGCATCACCTCATTCGATTACAGGTGACCCAATGACCAGACCATCACGCCCGACCTTCAGCCCCGAGTTTCGGCTCGAATCCGCACAGCTCGTCGTTGACCAGGGCTATTCAGTGAAAGACGCCGCCGAAGCCATGAACGTGGGCAAGTCCACGATGGACAAATGGGTTCGCCAACTCAAGCAAGAACGTTCTGGTGGCAGCTACGATGCCTCTCCTATGACGTCAGAACAGCGTCGTATTCGGGAGCTCGAGCGGCAAGTTAAGCGCCTTGAAACAGAGAAAGACATTTTAAAAAAGGGTATGGCTCTCTTGATGTCAGACGAGCTGAAAAATATTCGATAATTCAGCGGCTTCAAGAGAGCTATCCCGTAAAGCTGCTGTGCCAGACATTGGATATTCAGCGTAGCAGTTACAAGTACTGGCGTAGTCGCCCAGAAGGCGATAGCCCCTACCGTCGCAAGCTGAAGTTGATGGTACGTGCCGCACACCAGTTGAGTGGTGGCTCCGCAGGTGCCAGAACTGTTGCCTCTATCGTCAACCAGCGAGGCGAAAAGCTAACGCGATATGTGGCGGGTGGTTTGATGAAAGAGTTGGGGCTGGTGAGTAATCAGCTGCCCAAACACGCTTATAAACGGGCTGAGAAGCTGCATGTGGCCATTCCCAACACACTGGATCGGCAGTTCGCTGTGGGTAAACCCAACCAGGTTTGGTGTGGTGATATTACCTACATCTGGACAGGCCAACGATGGGCTTATCTGGCGGTAGTGCTGGATCTATACGCTCGGAAACCGGTTGGCTGGGCGTTGTCGCTAAAGGCTGACAGCGAGCTAACCAGTAAGGCGTTACTGATGGCTTACGAATCGAGAGGAAGGCCTAATGGCTTGTTGTTCCATTCAGATCAAGGCGTTCAATACACCAGCCTGCGCTTCCGGCAACACTTGTGGCGCTACCAGATAAAGCAGAGCATGAGTCGACGGGGTAACTGCTGGGATAATGCACCAATGGAACGGTTCTTCCGCAGCCTGAAAACCGAGTGGGTACCGGAAACGGGATACCGCTCTTTTGCTGAAGCGAAGCAGTCGATCACGGATTATGTGATTGGCTACTACAGCGGAATCAGGCCGCATCGACACAACGATGACCTGCCGCCAAATGTGGCAGAAAGTATGTACTGGAAAACTTATAAACCCGTGGCCAGTTTTACTTGACCACTACACCTGAGTTATCCGGAAAATCCCGATCCCCGATGCGCTAGCCACAACAAAATGACGCCAACGCCCGAAGCAGTGTAGCTTCGGCCGCGACTTAATGCTAACAATACGATAGTGAAACCTGCAGCTTTGCAAAAGGAACGAAGCTTACAGCCCAGCGTGATCGTGCAGGGAAACTGCGGCATAATGCTACTTTTGTACCTTTCTTCAACCACTAGATAGAGAACAAATTAAAGCGAGAAATTGCAATAAAAAAAGAGCTTACTAAAATAGCAGTAGCGTCACCCATCATGCTCGTTGAATTCTTTCTTACAATCGGAGATTTTTACCAATGGATTATTCAAAAAATTATGTAAAGCCGACATGTTTAAATGGATTTTGTGAATTGGTGAAAGAATTAAACGGTGACCCGGCTCTAATTTTGCAAAAGCATGATATAGATGTAAAAAAACTTACAGACGAAAATTATATATTCCCTTACTCAGAATTTTGCAATTTATTGGAGGACTGTTCTAAAATATTTAACTGCTCCGATTTTGGCATTCGTCTAGCCAAAAAGCAGGACCACAATATACTAGGGCCTGTCGCGTTTATAGTGATATCAGCGGCTACGGTTGAAAAGGCTATAGTAACAGTTGGCGCCTACCTTTATTTTTTTACACCAGCAATAAAGCTTTCTCTGGAAGACATATCAGGTACCACAATTGCAAGCCTAGAAATACGTGACAGAACGGGCGAGCAGTTCCCTCAAGCTACAGAGCACATGGTTACAGCGTGCTTTGAAATTATTCGGATTATGATAAATCACCACCTTATTGTCGATGCCATATGGTTTAAACACGCTCCGATTTCCAGTGAAAATACATACAAGAAACATTTTCCCGTTACAGTTAAATTCAACAGAAGCCATAATGGCAATTTACTCTCCCCCAAAGCCCTTCAGGAAAAAATACCATCTGGTAACTCTGCGTTATACAAAATAATCGTGAAATATCTTGATGAAAACAAACATGAGGGACTACATCAGTCTTTGGACACTGAAGTTAGGGATTTAATTAAAAAAATAATGCCTACCGCAAAGCTATCTCGCGCTTTTATAGCTGAGCATCTCAACATGAACGAGCGATCCCTACATCGTCGCCTTAAAGAATGCGGATACACTTACGAACAGCTGCTAGATTCAGTCAGGAAGCAGGAGGCTGAAAAATTCATGAGAGATAATAGACTACCAATATCTCAGATCTCCGGCTTATTGGGCTATTCTGAACAAAGTTCTTTTAACCGCGCATTTAAACGCTGGTATGGTGTAGCACCAAGAGACTATTTTAAGAATAAAAATTAGGACACCTTTGATTATAGCTGCCAACGAACGAAGGTTACTCACCCTGATCATAGAGGCATCGCAAAAACGATAAAACAACTTTCCCTGACAAAAAGCCTCGAGAAGCACTCCTGGAATAGTCTCAAGTAGCATTTTCTCGAAGACATGTGACCTTACCCCCTAGCTTGGAGTAGTCATAGCAATTGCCCCACCTCTACCCCAATCCACAGGCAACGAGTCGTAGGCCGAGCAGCGTCGAACAAGAGCTGATCTTTGGCGAGTGGGTTTAGAACGGAAAATGTAGTGCGATCTGCAAGGATCACTCCACGCTGGACTAGACTTAAAAGACAGACAGCCGATATCGGACATTTACTGAAGCTCAGTTCGACTTCAACTTAAGAAAGTCGAGAATCCGCGCTCGAGTGGAACATGGCTTTGGCATTATGTAGGGTCAGATTGGCCCCGCAATGCCTGTTCTGATGGTGGCAAAAAAAGCATATTTCGAAACAATGGAGCAAACCCCAGCGGCAGCCTCCCGATAACCACCGCTAAGTGCGCCATGCACGTACCAGCGACATCTCGTTAAAAAACCCAGAAACGAGTGAAATGAGCACCTGATTTTTGCAAATGACTGCCTTCATGTTAGTTTGCTTCAAGCTAGAAAACCCTACCTTCAAGGACTCCATCAAGTAGAGCGGAATATCAAACGAAGGGCCGAGTTAACGCTCGAAGCTCTATCAAAGCAGCGCTCCTCCGCTAGCGTGTTAACTAGACGATACTGACTTAAGCGTGCTTTTATAATTTCTTGTAACTCGCTCATACGCATACCAACACAGCATTTTGGGCTCCCCTACGGTCACTCCGCCGCCAGCAAACGCCGTCGGTACAAGCCCGGGGGTAGCCCGGTCCAGGCCTTGAAAGCGCGAATAAAAGCCGCCGGATCGGCATACCCGGCATGATGGCTGATTTCAGCAATCGACACATCTCCCTTACTCAACCAGTAAATCGCCCTGTCCCTCCGAATATCTCCTTTGAGGCGATGAAAGCAGCTCCCCTCTTCAGTAAGCTTTCTGCGCAGTGTACGCTCCGTCATATGCAGTTGCGAAGCGATCTCCGTAAAACTGGCCGAATCATCCAGTGATGATGTTTCTAGCAATCGACTTATCTGGTCGGTAAAACTTTTCTCAATTTTTTGTTTGCGGAACCACGGCAGCGGTGCACGCCGCAAATAGCCTCGCAACTGCTCCCGGTTCCGACGGATTGGCCACCGCAGTACTTCGGCTGGCCACACCAACATATTCTGGGGCTGTTTAACACGGCAGAGTCCGGGAAAAAGCAGCGGGTATTCCTCTTTATAGGCTTTTGGTAAATAGGTAAAACTTACCTCCCGTAGGGGTATCTGCTGGCCTACCAACCAGTTGGGAAAACGATGCCAAATTAACAATAGCATTTCAATAAGTATATTGTCGGGGTCATACTCCGGCTTAGCCAACGCGATGGACAGTGCCACTTGATCACCGGCAACACGCTTTTCAAAGCAAAAGCTGTTTGTAACCAGGTGATAAAAGCGCATCATTTCATCCAGCGCATCACCGAGCGTCTCCGACTCAACCATCCGCTCTGCAATAAGAGAGAAAACCCCGACGCGAATCGGCGCTTCTGTCAAGCCCAACATTTCGTCGTCAGATTCTCGCCACACCGTTTGGAAAATTGCCGCTAGCTGCCGAGGCGCGATACGTGCCTTCGGTTCCTGCAACAACGCCTCGGCCAAGCCAGCCTCCCTGAGCAACAAGCCGCGATCCAGCCCGATCCTTTCGGCATTGGCAATATGTACACGGGCAAAGTGGCTGGCTACCGTATGTTTGATCTCCTGTTTCACAGCAATCCTACCGCGTTTCGCGGCCTGCCTTTAGGTCCGCTTATGTTAGAAAATTATTCTCCACAACTGCATATCTATGTCAATTTCTCAAGACTGAACACCGCACAAATGTCCGATAATGATATGTTTTCGTCAGCTTCTATCATTGTCAGACTCTCTCCCATCGACCAAGATTTTGCCCCTACCAACATCCGCCTACGAACGAGGTTTCCAATGTCCGAAAGTACCAACGAAGAAATCGTACTGTTTCGCGATATGGTACTGCGCTTTCTGGAGCAGGAAGTCGCGCCACACTACGAAGAGTGGGAGAAGAACCACCAGCTTCCTCGGCAATTCTGGAACACCATGGGTGAAGCCGGAATGCTGTGCGTTGACCTGGAGGAATCCTACGGCGCGGCTGGTGCCAGCTTCGAGGTCAACCAAATGATTGCGTGGGAAATGGGCCGTCTGGGCTACGGCGGCCTCGGCAGTAACTACAATATCCACTCCAACATCGTTGCGCCGTATATCAACAACATAGGCTCCCAAGAACAAAAAGACTATTGGCTGCCTCGCATGGTAACAGGCGAAGTGGTCAGCTGCATCGCCATGACCGAGCCTGGCGCCGGGTCCGACCTGGCCGGCATGCGTACAACCGCAATTAAAGACGGCGACGAGTACGTTATTAACGGTTCCAAGGTTTTTATTACTAACGGAATACTTGCTGATCTTGCGATAGTTTGCGCGAAGACCGACCCACAGGCCGGCGCCAAAGGCATTTCCCTATTTCTGGTCGACACCAGCCTGCCAGGTTTTTCCAAAGGCAAGTCCATTGAAAAAATTGGTCAACATGCCAGCGACACAGCCGAGTTGTTTTTTGACAATCTGCGGGTACCTGCCAACGCTCTGCTGGGGCAGGAGGGCAAAGGTTTCATTTACCTAATGCAGGAGCTACCCCGTGAACGCCTTGGCTGCGCTACCCAGGCGGTAAGCCAGGCTCAAGGCGCACTCGATCTCACTACGGCTTACGTACAGGAACGCAAAGCTTTCGGTCAAACCATCAGCCAGTTCCAGAACACCCGCTTCAAGTTGGCTGAAGTTAAAACCGAAATCGCCCTCAGTAAAGCGCTGCTTGAACAAAATATGGAAAAATTTAAGTACGACGCTATGACCGTGGACGATGCAGCAATTCTTAAACTGGCAACCACCGAGATGCAACTGCGCGCGGTAAACGAATGCCTGCAACTATTCGGCGGCTACGGTTATACCGTTGAATACCCTATTTCCCGCTTTTACGTCGATGCCCGCATTCAAACTATTTATGCAGGCACTTCTGAAATTATGAAGGAAGTGATTTCCCGAGGCATTGTTGGCCGCTAAGGGCATCACAATAAAAGGGGGTTCTTAATTGTGTTAGATCAGAGTATTGTCGCAATCTTCGCCTAGCACGCGATGTCCCAGGTAGTCATTCGAGGCTTTCACGTGAGCTGGTACTGGCTGGATTTTGTAGTGCGCTTATTCCAACATGGTCTCAGGCAGTATGATCACCTTGCTCAACAGCATTTGGGCAAAGGCCTTGCCCTGAGGATCGATTTGCAAGGAGCCTGCCCCGCCACCGCCAAGTGCTTCGGTCATAAAAAAATTAAAGCCATTAATCCCTGGAAGATCAAAGCGCTGTACCTCACCGCGCACACAGTGGGAAAAATAGTCCGCCACTACTTCAGCAGTAAGCTGTTCGTACAAATAGGGAAGATATTCCGGCTTGCGAGCAATCACACCAATATTAGCGTTGTCGCCTTTATCACCGCTGCGTGCCCATGCCAGCGTTTCCAGTGGTACTTCAATTATGTTGTTACTCGTAGGCGCTGGGGATAGCTCATACATCTGTCCTTCTGAGACAGCAGACTCAGCGTCACCTGCAAAGTAGCGCTCTTCGATTACGTTATTCCCAAGCCGGACGGTAACAGTCACCTCGTCCTTATTGATCAACGTGGAATGAACCCGCATTAAAGGAGTCGGTCGTGCGCGACCTCCACCGAGCCCGCTCATACCCGGCGTTGCGGAGGTTGCAAGATAAGCCAGTTCGTTGGCGGCGAAGGTAAGCGCATCACGGCTGTCGTGATGCAGTCCGAATTTACCTATGACCTCGCGCGTATCATGAGCACGACTGTGTGACCCATAAGTATCTTCGGAACCGATCATCTCGAGACTCACTCCACGATAGCCAGCCCAACCCTGCATGTTAAAATAGCGTTGTGTTCGCTTTACCCACGCCTCAAGGCTAGTGCGTGCTTTTTCACGGCTGCGTGGACCCGCCATAAAAAAGCTGCCCATCAGCTTATAGCCATCGGCGTGTATTGCGCAGACCTTATAAGCATTTCCCGGGGCACGCCCACGTGCCCCCAAAACCCGCACCCGATTCTGGCCTACGGTATGGAGCTCCACACCCGACCAGTCGCAGGCAACATCGGGAAGGAGGTAGTTGGCCGGATCACCTATTTCATAAACCAATTGTTCTCCCACAGTGGCGGTCGTTACTAGGCCCCCAGTGCCCGGTGGAATCTGTACCTCGAAACTGCCGTCTACACACACTTCAACGACTGGGTAGCTCATGTTCGAAAAATCCGGCACGAGTTGCCAGTCGGTAAAGTTTCCGCCTGTACACTGAGCACCGCATTCGATAATATGCCCCGCCAGAGCCGCCTGTGAGAGTTTCTCGTAGTCGTCATTGGCCCAGCCAAAGGCCTCAACCAGAGGCGCTATAACGACGGCACTGTCTACTACCCTACCTGTAACCACTACATCAGCCCCTGCTGCCAGCGCTTTGACAATAGGTTGCGCACCAAGGTATGCGTTCATGCTAAGTAGGTTCTCAGGAAGAGGTTCACCGCTTTGGAGTTCCGGCATGCCTTTTCCTGCCAGCTCAGACTTTCTATCGAGCAAATCGTCGCCGTATACACCGGCAATTTTCAGATCCAGCGATTGAGATTCACAGAGTTTTTCCAAGGCCTCAATACACCCAGGTACATTAATACCGCCTGCATTTGCAATCACTTTGATTCCCTTTCGAGCGCAATCAGCAAGCACGTCCTTCATTGCCACGTTGACAAAATCCACCGCGAATCCTAGGCGTTCATCGCGAGCTTTATCATTCGCGAGTATCGCCATCGTAACTTCGGCTAGATAATCAAAAACCAGATAATCAATAGCGCCATAATCAACCAGCTGACGTGCAGCGAGCTGACTGTCGCCATAGAATGCCGAAGCACAGCCGATCCGCAGCTTTTGGTTAGTATTCATGACACTTCTTCCACCTCAGAAATACTGACCAAGAGCTGATTGGTCTTGACCTGTTGACCGACCGAGCAGCTCACAGCAGCAACACGCCCGGCCGCCCCAGCTTTCAAAGTGTGCTCCATCTTCATAGCTTCGAGCAAAATCAATGTCTGACCAGACTCTACAAGGTCGCCTTCTGCGATGAGTACCGCCACGATGGCGCCGTCCATTGATGCTTTAATGTCTCCACCGCGGCGGCCGCGAGCGGCTGCCGGTGCGTGACTGACATCCCGCAGCAGAAAGTGCCCATTGCCATCGTCTAGAGCAAGAGTTTCACCGCGACGCGTATAGCGAAGACTCTCCCGCACCCCGTTCTCACTGAAAAAACAACGATTCTCTTCGAACTTCAGCAGTTCCAGCTCGACAGAATTTTCACCTACGGAACACTTGAATGATTTGCCGTTTCTGAATAAGCGTACAATGTGCACCTCTTCGCCTAACGACAGGCTGTAAACATAACTCTGCCTTGACGGCCGGGGCCACTGATTCTGTTCACCACGTGAAGCCTGATCTGTAGAAAAGAAGAGCACGGCAGCTCTTGCCAGTGAACCTGCACCGGGTCCAGAGTCATCCAAGCTGGGGTCCTGGTTGAAATGTTGTTCGATAAATGCGGTAGTTGCGCCACCTTCTGCAAACACTGGGTGGCGTAGTAGATTCTGCAAAAAATGTTTGTTGCTGTTTACGCCCACAAAGCCCAAATCTTGAATACCTGATGCCAGTCGACGAATCGCGTCCGTACGGTCATCGCCGTAGGCAATGACCTTGGCAATCATTGGATCATAGTGGGAGCTTACCAGCTGCCCACAACGTACGCCGTGGTCAATGCGCAAGCCGGCACGATGAGGCGGCTCCCAAAGCAAGATCTCGCCGGTCTGGGGCGTAAAGGCATTGCGCGGATCTTCCGCATAGAGACGAACTTCTACGGCGTGCCCCTTGAGCGTAATTTCCTCTTGTTTTAGCGGAAGGGTTTCACCTGATGCAACGCGCAATTGCCACGCAACAAGATCCTGCCCCGTTATCAGTTCGGTCACCGGGTGCTCTACCTGCAGCCGTGTATTCATTTCAATGAAATAAAAATTACCCTCAGTGTCAACCAAGAACTCGACTGTACCTGCCCCGTAATAGTTACAGGCTCTCGCTGCATTTACGGCAGCTTCTCCCATCCGCTGACGCAGAACCTCATTGACAAAAGGGGACGGCGCTTCTTCAACGACCTTTTGATGCCGACGCTGAACAGAACAGTCACGCTCGCCCAGATACACCACATTGCCATACTGATCCGCAAACACCTGAATTTCTATGTGGCGTGGTTCTAGTACTGCCTTTTCCAGAATTAGTTCGCCACTACCAAAAGCGCTTTCGGATTCAGAGCGCGCCCTGCGAATTTTTTCCGACAACTCCGCCTCACCAAACACCAGCCTCATACCTCGGCCACCTCCGCCAGCCGAAGCCTTGACCATCAACGGAAAGCCAATTTCAATTGCGCGCGCGGTCAATGCTTCTTCGCTCTGATCTTCTCCTTGATAACCGGGAATACAGGGTACCCCAGCCTCAAGCATGGCGATTTTTGACAGCCGCTTACTACCCATCAGTTCAATAGCCTCGGCGCCCGGGCCGATAAAGGTCAGGCCCTCAGCTTCGCAGGCACGGGCAAACGCAGCGTTTTCAGATAGAAAGCCATACCCAGGATGAATTGCATCCGCCCCTGTAAGTCGGGCCGCGTTCAGAATTTTTTCAATGTGTAGATATGAATCGCCCACCGCAGCAGGCCCTATACATACAGCCTGATCGGCGACATCAACGTGCAAGGCATTGGCGTCTGCTTCGCTGTAAACTGCTACGGTACGGTAGCCAAGTTGACGGGCGGTAGTCATCACCCGCACCGCGATCTCACCGCGATTCGCCACCAAAATTTTGTTGATGCCTGACATGGTTTACTCCTGTAGAGACGTCATCGCGCCCACGTTGGTTTACGCTTATCTTTAAATGCTTTGGTTCCTTCACACCCTTCGTCACCTTCGAGTGCGCGGGTAAACGCATCGGCTGCGCTATCGAGTAACCCTTCATGTTCTTCTACACCCACCTTCAGCATCAGCGCTTTTGTGGTAGCGTTAGCCTTAGGCGCACAGTTTTTAAGCTTCGCCAGTACTTTCGCTAACCGATCATCCATGCTGTCACGGCCTTCAGTAAGGTAGTGAGCTATACCCAGTTCTTGCGCCTCCAGGCCATCGATGCGCTCACCCAACAGCGCCAGTCGACGGGCATGGGCGAGACCTATACGCTGCACAACAAAGGGGGCAATCTGTGCCGGCACGATTCCCAGACCGGTTTCGGGCAGGGCGAATTGTGTATTTCGGTCGACTATTGCCACATCAGAAACACAGGCCAGACCAAATCCGCCACCAAGTACAATCCCTTCGAGTAGCACAATAACTACCTGAGGCAAGGCATTAGCACGCGTGATCAATCGACCAAAACTGCGATTAAAGTGCCAGGGGGCACCGCGGCCATCCGCGTTGTCGACACCTTCGACCAAACGCATGTCAGAAATATCGCCACCGGCGCAGAAAATACCGCCGGCACCTTCCAACACCAGCGCTCTGATATCGTCCCGCTTCTCAATCGCATCAAAAACGTCCAACATTTCGCACACCAGCTTGTAGTTCATGGAGTTACGTTTGTGGGGGCGATTAAGCGTTACAGTCAAAACCGAGCCCTGAAGATCCAGCAACAAGGTTTCACAATCTGGAAGCGTCTGCATATGACCTCCTTACAGTCGGGCGATGCCAAAGGTGTTGGTGCTGAGCTTCCGTCTGTCTGCCTCATCACAAACATCGAGTACCAGGCCGAGTACAGCGCGAGTGTCACGCGGATCAATCAAGCCGTCATCCCACAGCCGCGCAGTGTTGGCCAGGGCGCGAGACTGGGCTTCCATGGTCGCTACTGTGTCTTGTTGAAGCGCATCTAGCATGCTCTCGTCGACCGAACCGCTGCGCTGCATTTTCGCTTTCGCGACCTGCCGCATCACACTTCCGGCCTGTGCCGGCCCCATTACCGACACCACACTACGCGGCCACGCGAACATGAAGCGTGGCGCCATACCACGACCGCACATTGCATAGTTGCCAGCGCCGTACGAGCCGCCTACAACCACGCTGATACACGGCACGCTACAGTTCGTCACCGCCTGAATCAGCTTGGCACCGTGTTTGATTATGCCCGATCGCTCCATCTCTGTGCCCACCAGAAACCCGGTGGTGTTATGCAGAAAAAGCAAGGGGGTACCTGATTGTTCACAGAGCTGGATAAACTGCCCTGCCTTGGCAGCACCTCTGGCTGTGATGGGCGCGTTATTGCCAATCACACCGCAGGACCGACCTTCGATGGTAACCCGTCCACACACGGTTCCTATGTCGTAGTCGGCTTTGAAGTCAAGAAAGTCCGATCCATCGGCCAATCGCGCTATGATTTCACGAGCGTCGTAGGGTGTTTTGTTGTCACTAGGCACCAAACCAAGCAGCTCTTCCGCCGGATATGCCGGGGCGTCAAAGGACCGGCGAGGTGAGGGTATAAAGCCGTCGTTCCAACCCAGTTTCTGCACAATCTCACGTGCGATACGTATGCCGTCAGCATCACTTTCCGCCAGGAAATCTGCTGTACCGGCGACCTCCGCATGCATGGCCGCACCACCAATTTCTTCATCGGTGGCAATCTCGCCCGTTGCGGCCTTTAACAGCGGCGGACCGGCCAGATAGACTGTCGACTGATCCCGGATCATCACTACATAGTCCGACAAGCCCGGCTGATACGCGCCACCGGCCGTTGCACTGCCATGTACCACAGTTACTTGCGGCACACCCGCAGCAGACAAGCGACACTGTTGCGCGAACATACCACCGGAATAGCCGAAAAACTGGCCCAACATTTTCAGGTTGCCGCCGCCGCTTTGCGACAGCGCGACCAAGGGCAGTTTATTTTCTTCGGCAATGCTCATCATTCTTCGGCGCTTTTCTCCGCCTAAGGGCGAGATACTACCCCCTTTGGTGAGATAGTCGTCGACCATTACCAGACAGCGAACGCCTTCAACGTAGCCAATTCCCGCGATGCAGCTGCCACCGGCACTTGATCCGTCCTTGTCATCCTCCTGCAAATAGCCGCACAGCGTGGAGAGCTCCAGAAACGGCGCTCCTGCATCCAGAAGCAGGTTCAAACGCTCTCGCGGTGGCAGCAAACCTTTCTCGATATAACGGGGAGCTTTGGCTTCGGCAGCTTCCATAACGCGACGCTCTATTCCCCGAAACTCGTCAACTGCCTCGATCATCACCCGGCAATTTTCCCGGTAGGAGTCAGACTGAGTGTCCACTAGTGAGTTAATTACGCCCATAAGCAGCTCCCTTGAATGCTGATAGTTAAGGTTATTGGTTGATTGGTTTACCCGAGGCGGTGTTTCCAATGAAAAATCTCGACACCAGTTTTCGACCGGAAAGTTGGTCACGCCCAATTAGGTATTGAAAGCGCTGTGTTCTTCACCAATGACGACCACCTTTTGGAAAGCTGGACGATCCCGCATACGGTTCAGGTATTTCCGTACCGGAGGGGTGTAGGGCTCATCGATTTTCAATACCTCCCCCAAATGAAGTGCGTAGGCGATAGCAATATCTGCAACGGTAAACCGACCCGCCGCCAGAAATTCGCGCCCATCGGCCAAGTGTCCATTGAGCTTGCGCAAGCGTGCGTGAAACCACCTGGCATAGTCGGTTGCTGCCGCTTGCAGGCCTCGCTCTGGCGACTCCTGCAACTGGTAGCGGATGTAGACAGTCTGGGGAAATGTGAGTGTTGCGTCGCTGTGAAAAAGCCAGTTCAGGTAATCACCGTATTCAGGGTGGCTAGCTTCCAGTGTAAACTCCGGCTTGCTGTAGCGTTCCGCCAAAAAAACAGGGATGGCAGACGATTCAGTCATGTGTATATCACCGTCTACGAAATAAGGCACGGTGCCCAGCTCATTTACTTCCAGAAAATTGCGTTGGAATACTCTGGGAGGAAAAGGCAATACAACCAGCTCATAGGGAATGGACATCTCTTCCAGCGACCACAATGCGCGCAGTGACCGCGCGTTATGACAGTGCCACAGTTTGATCGACATTCCGTTAAACCCTGTACTGACGAGACGCGAGGTCACGCATGATTTCTTCAGATCCACCACCTATGGCATTGACCCGCACTTCCCGATAAATACGCTCAACCCGGTTGTCGCGCATATAGCCAATTCCACCCAATATTTGCATCGCTTCGCGTGCGCAGAACTCCATGGTTTGACTGCACTGTATTTTCAGCAAAGCAATATCGCCCGGGTTTGGGTTGCCAGCCTGAATTTCTCGCGAGCAATGATTGATGTAAGCCTGACAAGCGTTAATACGCTGTTTCATATCTACAATCTTATGCCGGATTACCTGATGGTCGGCCAGTCGCTTGCCGAACGTGCGCCGCTGCCCGGCCCACGCAACGGCTTCTTCCAAACACACCCGCGCCGAGGCCTCCATGCCTACCGCCAGCATCATCCGCTCACTGTTAAAATTGTACATGATGACCTGAAAGCCCTGATTTTCTGCACCGATCAGATTGCCAACCGGCACCCGTACATTATCGAAATAGATTGTGGCGGTATCCGAACACCACCACCCCTGCTTGCGGTCGAGGGCTGTGCGTGTCACGCCTTCTGCATCCATGGGAATCAGGACCATAGAAACGCCATCCGCGCCTGCACTACCCGTTCGCACCGCGGCGGACAACCAGTTCGCTCGCATGCCGCCAGTAATGAAGGTCTTAGAGCCATTGATCACCCACTCGTCGCCTTCTCGCCGGGCAGTGGTTGTGATATTGGCGACATCCGAACCACCACCGGGCTCCGTAATACCCAAGGCGATGCATTTACTGCCATCGAGTATCTGAGGCACCACCGATTGGCGCACGGCATCGCTGGCAAAATTAACCACCGGTGGTAAACCAATACTTTGAACCATCAGGGTTGCTGCCAAGCCACCGACACCAGGACGAGCCAACTCCTCGTTAAGAATATTGTGATGCCAGATATCAATGCCATCCGTTAGCCCGCCATATTTCTCGGGGTAGCCCAAGCCGAGCATTCCCACCTCCGACGCTTTGCGCCAAAGTTTATCGGGCAACCCTCCTGCTTCATCCCAACCCGCTGCAAAGGGCATGATTTCGCGATCGACAAAGCGTCGCATCTGTTCGCGCCACGCCTCGTGGTCAGGCGTCAGATTGGGGTTGGTCAATCGGGCTGAATCAAAACTGAGCGTCATGGAGTGCTCCCGCAATAATCCTAATACGTTCAATAGGCAACCAAAGCCACCACTTGGTCACCAGTTTATCGAAAGCATGGGCGGGCGCCCGGGAAATAGCGCCAGTCATATAGGCAATGGTGCCAGCGCACGAAGCCAGGGGGTAATTAACGTCGACGATACTCGCGCGGCGAGATGCCATGCCACTGCTTGAAGGCCGAGGAGAAAGAACCTTGGTCGCGGTAACCCAGCAGAAAGGCGATTTCGGTCACTGTCAGTCGCCCGTCCGACAGGTAGCGGATAGCCAGCTCACCCCTGACCTTCTGCAATAAGGTTTGAAATTGTGTATCGCGTTCGGACAAACGCCGTTGCAGGGTTCGCTTGGACACATTCAAATGACTGGCCACGTGATCAATACTGAGTTCACCCTCCGGCAGCAAGCGCACTATGGTTTCGCGCAGCTGTTCCAGAAATTCGTCTCGGCCCCGGCCGTCGCCAAAAAGATGCTCTACCGGTCTCCCTAGGGTAGCCGTGACACCTCCGCTTACGCGCACTAGAGGGTAATCCAAGCTCTCACGGTCAAAGTAGAGGCAACTTACAGGCTCAGCAAAAGAGAGGTTCTCGCCAAAAGCGTTTACCAGCAATTCGGTTTTAGCAGGCCGCCGATAGGTGAACTTGGCCCGGCGTACGGGAATGGGCAGTACACAGAGCGAATTTACAATCATCGCTGATAGCGTCAGCATTTCATCGCTGAGATAGCGCTGTTTCGTTGTCTCAGTCCACAGCGGATACCATTCCAACCGGATATGTGCTTTCTCACCCCGTATTCGCACCTCACCGATATCACCGGTAAAGCGCAAAACACTGGGCATAAGATTCAAATATTCCCGAAAGGTTCGACAGATTGTAGACATATAAAGCTGCAGGTTAAGTCCGTCGAGGTAGCTTATCCGCCCAGTGTAGAGACCAATATCCGGGGTGTCACTGTAGTGGGCCACCAACTCATAAAGCTGCAAAACTTTTTCTACCGGCAACCTGTGGTCGGGGTTGGCGAGTATCTTCTTATCAATATCCGCCTTGATCAGCAGACTGTCGACTGGCGCCCCCAAACAGCGCCCTGCACGCACCACAGCGTTGGCTAGCGTTGTATATACACTCCAGTTGGGGTCTGGGTAGGGCATAAAGCAGAGAGGCCTCTTGGGTTACAACGTTGCATTCTACCTCAGATCTCGGCGCCAGTGAGGTTGCCGCCAAGATGTCACAGCCGCGTCCAAAATTTATCGGCGAACTGCGACCATAAATTTTTGACGCACTAGCGCCCGAACAGAAAATAGCTGTATCCCTTCAACTTCTCCAGGAATGCCTAGGCCATGGGCGGATCTGCATGACATTCTAATACACCCTACCTGCCCCTAAAATCCTTGACCGATTGTTCCGATAAGTTAGACCCTGCCCTGACTACCCTATAAAAAATGAGTTAAACCTCCCATTCAATGGCCGCCATTCTGGGAGCCTCGGTAATTTTGAGATATTCCAACTAGCGCCGGGAACCTTCCCCCATTTGGTAGACGCCTCTTGATCGAGTTCTGTCGAAATACTGATGAGGCGGAAGCAGAACGGAAACACTTGGATGTTTGCCGGGCCTCAGAATTTGCAGCGCCCCCATTTGCCGTGCAAATCAAGACGTCATTATTGATCGCCTTATCACCCTCACTCCAGGTAATACCCTCCAAACAATTGCCCTGCCCGAATTGCCAGACGGCATAGAAATCTGGATATTTGACGAATGTGGCGGCTCATTTCTTCTCTATGAACAAAGTAATTTTATCAGGCAGGTCGAGTTCACTATGGGGGTTCAAGGCCACTCCTTAGAGATTGAGGTTATGAGAAATCCAAAAAAACCTTAAGCCACTGTTTTTTTAAATGCAAAATTCCCGAGGTGGCCGTTGTGTTGGGTATAGTTTGGCGAAGCAGAGAACATGTGCCCCCACAAATCTACCACTGAACCTGGGGTAGCATTACGTGTGGCTTTGATGGGCGTACTTGCCTTGCGGGGATGAATCACAGTTTTCTCCGCACACAGTGCGGATAATAGCATTGCGGATGCGGAGATTAATCGCCATAATCCCAGCAAAAGGTGCGGAGATTATGGCAAGGTATATCCACGAACTTCCCGACTGGCCCAACTTCAGCTTCGATGAAGCAATCATCGCGGAGCGGGTACCTGCTGTTTCCCGCAAGCAGGGGCGTCTGCTCGGGAGGATGGAATCCCTCGGTTTTGAATTGCAGCAAGAGGCTGAGCTCTACACGCTGACCGAAGATGTACTGCGGACCAGCGAAATCGAAGGAGAAATCCTCGACAAGCAGCAGGTACGCTCCTCTATTGCCCGGCATCTGGGAATGGATATTCCAGGTCTGGTCAAAGCTGATCACGCTGTCGAAGGCGTGGTGGAAATGATGCTGGATGCTACCCGGTACTTCGATAAGCCGCTCACCAGTGAGCGCCTGTGTTCCTGGCATGCGGCGCTGTTTCCCACCGGACGTAGCGGCATGCACAAAATCACGGTTGGAGACTGGCGTAAAGCGGAAGCTGGTCCCATGCAGGTTGTATCCGGTCCAATAGGCCGGGAAACAATACACTTTGAAGCGCCAGATGCCGGACGGATACCACAAGAAATGGCGCGATTCCTCGAATGGTTCGACGCTCCATTTAAAGGTGACCTCAATCTTAAGGCGGGTATAGCCCACCTTTGGTTTGTCACGATCCACCCCTTCGAAGATGGTAATGGGCGGACAGCTCGCGCGCAGGCAGATATGCTGCTGGCCCGGGCTGAGGGCAGTCCACACCGATTTTACAGTATGTCAGCCGAAATACAGCGGCAGCATAAATCCTATTACGATATTCTGGAGAAAACCCAAAAGGGCAGTTTGAATATCACGCCTTGGCTGTCGTGGTTCCTGGAGGCCTTTGAGGGAGCCATTGATGGTGCGGAGATCATCACAGGAAAAGTGATGGCCAAAGCCAAGTTCTGGACCAGTAATGCGGACCAGAATTTTAATTCACGGCAGCAGAAAATGTTGAATAGCCTGCTGGATGGGTTTGAGGGTAAGTTGACCTCTTCCAAGTGGGCAAAAATCTGCAAATGCTCGCAGGATACTGCTACTCGGGATATTAATGATCTTATGACGCGTGGGTTGCTAGAGAAGGAGCCAGCTGGCGGTAGAAGCACAAGCTATGTTTTGGTTAGCTTGGAATGAATACGCTTCTTCTTTGGAAGGAGCTACTCCTTGAGGCGCGGAGTGTCATATTTTTTAAGGTTTAAAACCTTTTCAGTTGAAAAATGAAATGGAATTTTGTATGCACAAATCAGGGAACACGAAAAACTGGCTTCGTTACTGGCGCAACTCACTCGCAGATGCCGAAGCAGGAAGAGGCGCAATAAACAAAAAAAATCTTAGGTCTCACATCTCTGTTAACGTTGCTCAATTTCAACAGGGGACGTTACAAAATGACGCCAACTCGGAACTTAACAAAGAAAACTTAAAAATTCTTTTCGCGGGTGAGCCTGAAAAGACTCGGATCATTAAGGCTCTTATACGGCCCGTAATATATATAAGCAAATATGAACATGGCCAGAAACACACAAGCTCCAGACCTGATGTGCTGAGCCCAATAATCTGCCATGTATGGATAAGCCGAAATGGTAAATTTTACCCAGCAGGTAAACCGACTGTCCCTAGGGATTTGTTATCCCCCCAAGACGATGACAAATTTACTTTGTATAGCGTTGACGATCTGGATGCATTTCAAACTCAGAATGAAATACAGGTTTTTAATGAGCAGGAAGCACAAGCGCTCGCTGAAAACGAACTGATTCCCGGCAAGCAATATCAGGAATGGGAGCAGTACTATAAACTCGCCCAAACATTGTTCACAGCATTAAATAGCGACGAGACAAAATTAAAACTTTCCGCCGGATATTTGCCAGAAAAAAACAAGAAAACCTATCTGATCAAAACCGATGACGCGATAAATACAAGTCGAAATATCTTGCGATTATATGATTGGCTGCAAACCAAGAACGAGAATTTTCCTCTGTTAGAGAACTTTGCTCTTGGAAAGGTTACTAAGTTTCTTCCGCGTTTAGATCAAGAAAAATCTATTTCTTGCAGACTAGGGCACTCAAATAGTAATTTCCCTTTAGCAAAAGCGCAAAAAGATGCATTGGCGCATATGCTCCATATGAAGGAGGGAGAAATTCTCGCAGTTAATGGTCCGCCAGGCACAGGTAAAACCACATTCGTACTTTCTGCTGTGGCCTCCTTATGGATTAAAGCAGCTCTGAAAAAAGCCGACCCACCAATTATTATCGCAGCATCGACCAATAATCAGGCGGTAACAAATATTATTGCTGCTTTTGGAAAGGACTTCGAAGAGAACGATTCATTATTTAGCGGACGTTGGATCCCAGAACTAAAAAGTTATGGCGGTTATTTCCCTGCTGCCAGCAAAGAGAGCGAGGCATCACCGCTTTATCAAACGAAAAGCTTCTATGAATCGATGGAGCAATCTGAATTTATTGATCGATCTGAGTCAATATTTATCAGAAAGGCTAAGGCCGCGTTTAAAAATACCAACCTAGATTCAATCGAGATTATACAAAAAACTTTGCACCAAAGCATGCTTGATCTTCAAGACACGCTATTGCAGATAAAAAACGCTTGGGAAACATTGTCTACAGCGCATAATCGATGTTTGGAGGCCATGGGTGAAGACCCAAAAAATAGCTATCTTCAGGTCACGCAGAACCTGGAAGCGGCTGAAAAAATGCTGCGCGATGTTAGGTCAGACCAGAAGTCTTGGCGAATGTTTTTATCGAAAGAACCAGTTTTTTATCTGATTTTTCGTTGGCTCCCACCTGTTGCTCGCAAATTACTCCTACTTAGAAATGTGTTTATCGAAACTAAGTTTAGCGATTTAAGGAAGCTCTGCACAACTTCCCGCATTCATAAAATATGGTCGTTTTTCCGCGCCATATGCGCAAAACAACGCCATTCGCTGCTTCGCCTTGTCTGTAGTCAGCCATTTGGCTGGCTACAGACGCACCTTCCCTACGAAGGCAAGTATTTCTCCGCTCTCAGCAGGTTGGTAAATGCCGATAGGACATACAGGCGATTGGTATTTTTCGCCAGTCCGCGGTAGCGCACCTTCCCATAACCAAACTGCTGCTTGATCGTTCGGAACGGATGCTCAACCTTCGCACGAACGCTGGCCTTTATCTCCTCCAGCATTTCCTGTAGCTGGTCAGCCAGCTTGCTCCGGGTGCCGGGGCGTAGCGCGATGCGCCAATCGACATCCCGATCTTTAAATTCATCTCGCTTATGGATACCGGTATAACCCGCATCACCCCAGACCCGCTGTTCTTCTCCATGTAGAAGCTGATCTGCCGCATTGAGGTCATGCACATTCGCGGCTGTGGTTTCGACGCTGTGAATCAAGCCGTCACGGTCATCCACGCCAATATGCATCTTCATGCCGAAGTGCCATTCATTGCCTTTCTTGGTCTGGTGCATCTCCGGGTCTCGCTCGCCATCCTGGTTCTTGGTTGAGCTGGGCGCGGCGATAATCGTGGCATCAACAATGGTGCCTTCACGCATCATCAGGCCCTGCTGCCGCAACTGGGCGCTCACGGTATCGAAGATCACCTTGCCCAATTTGTGACGCTCTAAAAAATGACGGAAGCGGAGAATGGTGCTTTCATCTGGCAGCCGGTCAGACAGGCGCAGCCCGGCAAAGCGGCGCATAGACTCAATCTCGTACAACGCATCTTCCATCGCCGGATCGCTGAGGTTGTAAAATAATTGCAGGCAATGCACCCGAAGCACAATGGGGAGCGGGTAAGGTGGGTTTCCATTCTCACCCTTGGGGTAGTACTTGCGGAGCTTCTTCTCCAGCTTGGCCCAGGGAATCAAGCCATCCATTTTTTCCAGGAACAGCTCCCGCCGCGTTTTACGCTTTTTGTTCCGGTATTCGGCTTCGGCGAAGGTAAGCTGGCTCATGTAGTAGTCCGGTTGAAATCGGTGATCGCAGAATTATCTCAAATTACGGGGGTTATGCAGAGCTTCCTTAAGTAAATCTGTTATCAGGAATGTAGATAACGTAGAGGAGGAGCTTCTATCTTGGATACAGGCAAAGGAGAATGACCTTTCAGCACTGAAAAAAGACAAGGAATACAAAGCTGCTCTTATTAAAGAATGGATCACCGCACAGCAAAACTGGCGTTCAGTAACTAACCATATCGCACCCGGATTGACAGATTTACCGAACATTACGTCGATTGATAACATTTTAGATACGTCCGTCAGGTTCCAGCTCTTTCAGTTAAGCGTGCATTACTGGGAAGCGCAGTGGCTTATCGAGTGCAGAAAAATGCAGGAAGAAGGTGGCACAGACTGGGCAGGAAGTCGGAGAACCGGCAAAAAATCCGTACTACCACGCTGGCGGAGACGGATGATGCTAACACCGTGCATTGTATCTACCTTGCATTCACTACCGTCCCACATGGTATATCAAGCGCACTCAGGGGGAGAAAAATTTAGTGACGAATATCTGGCGGGGGAAATCGATTTACTAATCGTTGACGAAGCAGGGCAAGTGTCTCCAGAGGTTGCTGCCGCTTCTTTTTCCTTGGCGAAAAGCGCTCTGATTATTGGCGATATCCACCAAATCGAGCCGATTAGATCACTCACGGGATCAATAGACACAGGGAACCTCATCCAATATGACGTAATTAGTAACGAAGAGGAGTACCCCGAAGCATTAAAAACGGGGAACTCCGTAATTAACGGAAGTGTAATGCGTATAGCACAACGTACTAGTCGTTATTGCTACATTAAGGAAGCTGAGCCAGGCATGTTCCTGCGTGAACATCGCCGCTGTTATGACGAAATAATTTCGTTTAGCAATGACCTTTGTTATCAGGGGTTATTGGAACCCAAACGAGGTTCTGCTCCTCACGATTCTCTATTCCCCCCCATGTCTTATCTTCATATTGATGGCCTTGCAGAAGCGCCTCCCACCGGAAGTCGCCATAATGTTTTGGAGGCAATTCAGATCGCCAATTGGCTTGCAGCAAATCGGGAGAATATTGAAAGTTATTACCAAAAAAAAGGTGGAGATTACCAAGACAAAAAGCTGGAGGATTTGGTTGGCGTCATTACCCCTTTCAAATCTCAACAGGAAAAAATAGAACGCGCTTGCGTCAAGAACGGTATTCATGCCGGCAAAGGCGAAAGCAAATTAATAGTGGGAACCGTTCACGCACTACAGGGGGCGGAAAGACCGATCATTATTTTTTCTGCTGTCTATTCAAGACATAGTGATGGTGATTTTATTGATATGGCTCCATCAATGCTTAACGTCGCTGTCTCAAGGGCAAAGGATAGCTTTATTGTGTTTGGAGATATGGACGTCATCTCCAGTGCGGGTCGAGGTAAGCCAAGGAGTATATTGGCCCGCTATTTATTCAGTTCAGATTCCAATGAATTGATATTGCCGGTAGATGAAAGACCGGATCTATTCAAGTCAGCTGTTACCCCTAGGCTCATTAATAATGCAGAGGAACATGATGAGTATATTAGGCAAATATTGAGAAAGGCGAACTCCCGAATTGATATGGTCTCGCCGTGGATATCCATTCAGCGCCTCAAGGAAACGGGCTTGTACCCAGAAATCCTAGATGCCCTTCGACGCGGGGTCAGCATCAGTATCTATACTGACTATCATTTCAATTCAACATCAATGAATCATTACGACGAGTCCAAAGCGTCGCTCTTTGCACAGAATTGTGAAACCTTGTGTGAGATCGGCGTAGATGTCTACGTAGTAAACGGCGTTCATAGTAAGCTAATCATGGCCGACAATAGCTTCTTAAGCGTAGGCTCCTATAACTGGGCCAGTGCTGCTCGAACTGGGAAGTATGCGAATATGGAAACTTCGATGATATACAGCGGTGATCTGAATGATGAAATTTCATTACAAATTAAAAGCTTGAAGGAAAGGATCCGAATGACCCACCTTTCCAAGGGCAACCAAAATACATCGCGAGAAATCTAGTTAAACTAAGCCCGGCTGTTGACGAGAGGTAGCAAAACTACCGGCTAATTTACGTTATAAATTTGCTCCTTTTATTGGAGCACTAAATTTTTTTATTTTAGGGAGCCGTGGTAGAGTCGCAGCCGTATCAGATGAAACTCTACCGCTATTTTAATTTGGTTATGTAGAACTCGTACTTTATTTACTACAAGCAGAAACGGCGCGCGATTGGTTCATTTGATGCTCACACCAAAGCAATTTCATGATGCGTCCTTGTTCCGGCTAAATGTTTAGAGCTAGCGCAAAGCATCCATTAACTGCTGCTGGAACAGGCGCGGCTCAACGTCTCGCCCATACACTCGGTAGCTTAAAATTACTTTAGTTTCGTTATCATTGACTGCTTCAAACTCGACCTCATATGGCGCACGCCAAAGAATAGGATCTTTGATGCGAGGCCCGCCGTAGGTGCCTTTTACACGGTAGTAGGTACCTGGAATACCGTCCCAACCACTTGTGTTGCTGTTGTACCGACTATTAGCATTTGCCTTCTGATCATCTGGATCTTCAAATTTCAAAAACCGTTTAGCACGAACGTAGGCTAGGTTTACACGAACTGGAATCGTCGTTTCTGAATCTGGGACATCATGCCATACTCCCCCCTCCAGAATCATATTCATACACCAACGAGGATCACGACTGTCCGGGCGATTTTCGTACTTCAATGTATAGCAATAGTGTTTTGTTGACTTATCCGCGATAGGATCCTTGCCATTTTCTCCATCCTTCTCGCCTGACACCTCAGACTCATCACCGGGCTGGGATAGGGGCTTTCCATTGACGGTCACAAAGTCCTTCCAGTTCAAAGCGTCCGCGACACCGGTAAAAGCAAAGAACAGAAAAATAATTCGAACGATGTATAACTTCATAGTGGTACCATCCTTGAGTTTATAACGTAAATTTCATAGGAGTATGACCGCGCGTTATTCCGCTCCAGGCCGGAAAGCAATTTCAGATGCAGCCTCTTCATCATCGAACGAGCGCTGTCGCTTTTCTTTGTTCAGCAGGCTATTTACGGCTGAGCCCGGAAAGGTTTCAATCGCGTTATTAAACGCCTCTACATTTTGGTTAAAAATGCGAATGGCGGCGGCAATATTGTCCTGCTGATCGGCTATTTCGCGCATCAGATTGTTCATCAAGCCAGCCGTTTTTAGATCCGGGTAAGCTTCCATCGCCACCCGAATGCCAGACATCGCCGATTTCGTCTTAGCCTCAGCCTCTTTCAGGGCTTGCGTATCGATCTGGTCGCTGGCCAGTTGCGTTACCGCAACGCGCATTTCCGTTAGCTTTTCCAAAACGCCAGACTCGTAGGCTTTATGATCTTGAACAATTTTTTCCAACTCTGGGATGACCTTGAGCTTTTGCCGCTCTTGCACGATAACGTCAGACCAGGCGCGCTGGATGGCATTCTTGCCACTCACAATTCGGTTGTAAAACCATACCAGTACGACAACGCCCACCGCGGCCACTATAAGAAAAACTACTGTATCGCTCATTACTTCACTCCTTGAATAGATGCCTCGGGGCTATTGCCTTCCAGCATAGAAAAATTTGATTGGGTATGGCGTTGAATGTCGGCTACGAGTTGCAGGGCGTCGTCCAGGACCGGCAATTTAGCACCCGCCGCAATAATATCGGCGAGCTCATTGGGGTTATCCTTGGATTTCATTACCGTACGAACGCTTAGCGGATCATTTGACCAAGTCAGGCACATCTGGCCGTTCAATCCATATTCGAGGTTAGGGCTCTTGAGCTGATCGCTCGCGTTTTCCAAGGCAATAACGACGGATGGCTTTAAGAGCTTGGCCGCTTGCATCTCGTCTACACATCGGATCCTATAACGACGATTGAATTCTACCGAGGCCGGACGATATTTGAGCTTATATCTACCGCCTGGTGCATCGGATACTATTTGTATACCGCTATAGCTACCTTCAAGCATCAGGCCGTAACGATCATAGTGGTAGTAAGTCGTTTCAGTTTTTGTGGTTGAGTGTCCGTTGTGGTCGGTTTCCGTCACTTGGCGTTCTTCTCGAACTACCCAGTGAAACTGAAAAAGCGAGTAGCCTTGCCTAACCTTGTTACCATCCCCCGGCGCCGACATGAAATACACGATCTTACGGGAGTCATTTCCTCGGTCAAATTCGTGAAAGTGCTGGTCCAGCTCTTTCAACGCCGGCACGGGCTCATCATGAAATCCATAGCTGACCAACGCCGCACGCTCGAATACTTCCTGTACGAATTTTCGGGCTTTACGCCTACGAAAAAGCCAGAACAGGATGAAACCTGCCGCAACCGCTATCAAGGTGTTGTAAATTAGAATTACAGAGTCAGATGTGCCATCTGGACCAATGGGATAGCCTCTCTCCGAGCCTAAAAGATGTCCGTAGCCCCCGGCAAAGAGCAGAAGAAGGCCGAACCCAAGCTTGCCAGTGTCTTCGTAGCGAATCGGGCCTCCCAATCCGCGTAGCTGGGCGACAATCTTTGTAGTATCCGGGCGGCCAGAAGATGCCTTGGTATTGCGTACCGACTTTAATAGCGTGTTGAGCTTTTTGTTGTGGGACATTCCGTTTCCCTTTGCTTGTAGATCCAGTCGCCTAAGCAAGGCAAAATTATTACTAATTTAAATTCCGGGTTCCATTACGGATTTAGATAGATGTCATCAGTTTTCGGCAAGTGTCATCAATTCTGGCAGAGATTATCTGCATGCGTCTTGAAATCAGCAGGCAGATTTACAAACTTTGGCGGAAAAAACAATTACGTGTAAACCTTTCACCATGACACGCAGCAGAAATGATCAAATTATGACCAGGCTGCTAAAAAAGTGATGACACTTGTCGAATTTCAGAGTGCCTTATCGCGTACCTTTGCAAAACACAGGTATGCGATACCAAGCATTGTGCTGAATACTGTGTAGAATAATACGCCTGTCATAATTTCATTCTCTTCGATGGGTGTTCTCATTACTTAGGGAAGGTCTGCACAACCTCTCCCTTTTATAAAATATCGCCAAATTTCCGCGTCAACGGCGTAAAACGCAGCAATCCTCAGTTCATCTCAGCCTGTAGGCAGCCATTTGGCTGACTACAGGCGTACCTACCCTATGAGGGCAGGTATTTCTCCGCTCTCAGCAGGTTGGTAAACGCTGATAACACATACAGGCGGTTGGTGTTTTTCGCCAGCCCACGGTAGCGAACCTTCGTATAGCCAAACTGTTGCTTGATCGTCCGGAACGGATGCTCAACCTTGGCGCGAACGCTGGCCTTTATCCCCTCCAGCATTTCCTGCAGCTGATCAGCCAGATTGCTCCGGGTGCCGGGGCGTAGCGCGATACGCCAATCGACATCCCGATCTTTAAATGCGTCTCGCTTATGGATGCCGGTATAACCCGCGTCACCCCAGACCCGCTGCTCTTCTCCATGAAGAAGCTGATCTGCCGCAGTGAGATCATGCACATTCGCAGCTGTGGTCTCGATGCTGTGAATCAAGCCGTCCCGGTCATCCACGCCAATATGCATCTTCATGCCAAAGTGCCACTCATTGCCTTTCTTGGTCTGGTGCATTTCCGGGTCTCGCTCGCCATCCTGATTCTTGGTTGAGCTGGGCGCGGCGATAATCGTGGCATCAACAATGGTGCCTTCACGCATCATCAAACCCTGCTGACGCAACTGGGCGCTCACGGTATCGAAGATCACTTCGCCCAATTTGTGGCGCTCTAAAAAATGACGGAAGCGGAGGATAGTACTTTCATCTGGTAGCCGATCAGACAAGCGTAGCCCTGCAAAGCGGCGCATGGACTCAATCTCGTACAGGGCATCCTCCATCGCCGGATCGCTGAGGTTGTAGAACAATTGCAGGCAGTGCACCCGAAGCATAATGGGGAGCGGATACGGCGGGTTTCCATTCTCACCTTTGGGGTAGTGCTTGCGGAGCTTCTTCTCTAGCTTGGCCCAGGGAATCAGACTATCCATTTTTTCCAAGAACAGCTCACGCCGCGTTTTACGCTTTTTGTTCTGGTATTCGGCTTCGGCAAAGGTAAGCTGGCTCATGCAGTAGTGAATCGCCACTAGTTCACTAGACGCTTTTCAGCCTCTTTTAAATACTGACGCTCATAATCTACAGGCGACAGCCCATTGTTGGAACCATGCTGTCGTTTTGTGTTGTAGAACATCTCGATGTAATCAAATATATCGCTCCTTGCTGCATCTCGTGTCGCGTATATTTTGCGCTTTATTCGTTCTCGCTTTAGTAACTGGAAGAAGCTTTCCGCAACCGCGTTGTCGTGGCAGTTGCCTCGGCGGCTCATGCTCCCCTCCAAGCCATGCTCTCTGAGAAACTCGCTCCAGTCATGGCTTGTGTATTGGCTGCCCTGATCCGAGTGAACCAGCACTCCCTTTATAGGTTTTCGACGCCAGACAGCCATTAGTAATGCATCCAGCACAAGCTCTTTGGTTATGCGAGACTGCATAGACCAACCAATGATACGGCGAGAGAAGAGATCCATCACCGCTGCGAGGTAAAGCCAGCCTTCATGGGTCTTGATGTACGTAATATCGGTAACCCAAGCCTGATTTGGCATGACCGGATCAAACTGCCGGTCTAGCACATTGGGTGTGATGACATGTCGTTCTCCACCGCGCTGTCTGGGCTTGCGGTACCCAACCTGAGCCTTAATGCCTTCAAGCTTCATCAAACGATGTACGCGATTTAGGCCACAACGCTCACCCGCGTCCCTTAGATCTCTATGAATCTTGCGATAGCCATAGACGCAGCCTGATTCAAGCCAATACTGCTTGATGAGACCAGTAAGACGCTCATCATCAATCTGTCGCTTGGATTTTGGATGTTTCTTCCAGGCGTAGTACCCGCTGGGTTGAACACCAAACAGCTGACATAACTGCCGTACAGAATGAGAGCTGTGGTGTTCAGCGATAAAGGCGTATCTTACTCGGGGTGGCTTGCGAAGTACGCCGCGGCTTTTTTTAACAGGTCACGCTCTTCAGTAACGCGCTTCAAGTCCTTCTGTAGACGTCGGATCTCCGCAGCATCATCGGACTCCTTGCGATGCGCTTCTGAGTTAGGGCCGTAACGCTTAATCCATGCGTAAAGGCTATGAGTTGTTGTGCCTAGCCGTTGGGCCACATCGGCTACGCTGTGACCCGATACCGTGACCTGCTTAACCGCTTCAATCTTGAACTCTTCTGGATAACGCTGCTTGCTCATAAACACCTCTCTTTGTGCCATTTTCTATGGCTAAAAGGTGTCTAGCAAACTGGGGGCGATTCAGAAAATGGTTCCCAGCACCAATGGTCTATTTGGTCATGTGAGCGGGTTCTTTCCAGCGTAGTTGGTCTTTGCATCAATCGTTTTTCTCCCATCATCCGCTTATTTTAACCCCATAATAGTGTTAAATTGCCAGGCAAATTTGTGATTCTATCAAGGGTAATCGAGTTCGAGATGAGCCTCAGCAATCAAGTCAACTTGTACCTTTAAACGTATTGCTTCCAGCGGGAAATAACAACCTGATCGTCCGATTGGCTGGCCCTGATCAGACGACGAAATCCTTCCAGATCCAATGCTTGGAAAGAGTGCTGATTTGCGCGCAGGGTCCCATTTTTCTGTCTCTGGGCGATGAGGTTTGTAGAAAAATGGGTACGCAAATCCGCTTCATCAGGCGCTGCGAAAGCACGCCTTCGCGCCGCCGTCTTCGACGGCCACCCGAGCTGACGGAGGGGTGTAATTCGAGCGGCCGGGCCCCGGATTGAGGCCGTAGGCCGGTCGCAGCGCGACAATCAGGGCCGCTCGAATTGCACCCCGTGTCCAACCCGACGGGGGTCCCCGCGAGCGGGGCGTCGGGTGGAGTCCGAGGATGCCGCCGCCGCAGGCGGGCAGGAGCGTTAGCGACGATACGGCATCCGCAGGACCTGGAAAATGCCGCAGCCCGCAGGGCCACCGGGCGGGCCCCGATAAGCAGCGCTAGCTGGTTATCGGGCCGGTGGCGCAAGGGGCGACCATCGGGAGCGCTTTTCCAGCCCGTCAGGGCGGGTGGCCGTCGAAGACGGCGGCGCGAACTAGCTGACACAAAAGCACTGCTTTTTGTCGGCCGTCTTGGCCTGTTCGGGGCCCCGCGACAGCGGGGTGGCGGGCCAAGACCTTCCAGAAATCAATGAGTTAGAACTCATTAGGCAAAGGTGCTTCCTACATGACATCGCCTCGGGCAGGGGTTGGAGAGCCGCAGAACTACCCGGACGAAATGGCCGGACTCCGTGCTGGACATCCAGTCCACCGATATGTCGCCCAGAGCGTCCGACAAAGCCAGCGCCTTCTCCCGCATAGGCCAGCCAGATCAATTCTCGTGGCGTGTTCTCCCACTGTGATTGTGAAGTCCATTTAATAGGAGAGAACCCCCATGAAATTTAGCGACTACGATTACCACTCCGCCAAGGCGCGCTCAGGAGAAAAGCTTGGGCAAATGCTGCGATGGCTTTACCGGTGGGAGGTATCTAGTGTACACGCTCTAGCCGAGCTGTTTGGTACGAAGAGATCAGCCACTTACTCTACACTTTCACGATACGAAAAATTTGGCTTAATTGACGCATTCACAATGCCTAATGTTTGTGGTCGGGTTTACCACTTAAAAAAGAACGGAGTTTCGACTGCCCGAGAACTATTCGTGGGCCATAAAGACGAGCATCTAAAAACGGCCTATTTCCCTTCAAAAATAAATAGGAGTCATGTGGTCCACGATCTATTGACGCAGCATATTGTCTTGCGTCTGAAATCCGAACATAGTCAGGCGCGCTTTTTAACCGATAGGCAGCTCAGATTGAGGCAGAAATTTTTCTTGCGGCAAGCCTACAAAATTCCAGACGCTGTGGTGCATTTAGGATCGCATAAAAAACCGCATCAGGTTCTGATCGAAGTTCAGGAATCTCCTTTACGATCCTATCATTTGGAACTGATTCTTTCCCTATATGCGGAATCAATTATCCGGGGCGAAATTCAAGGTTTGGTCTTTGCTAGCACAAAGAGAAATATTCTGGAACATGCGAGGCGGATAATTGATCGTGGGGTTCGCTCTTTTGATTATGTCGATGGACGTTGGCACCCAATTAACCCGACGGTTCGTCAAGGGCCACTTTCATTAGAAATGGTTGGGAAATCAATCATACTATACGATCTCAGTCACTACGCGAGCAGGTATTACACCCACATAATTCGCGGATAAAGGAATCTGTTTGATATCGGCTGAGTAGTTCGTGCGCGCTCAGGATTTGCATACGCATACGGTCCGAAATTCCGCTATCAAATCGATAGAGCCAAGTGCTCGCCTCGGCCAGTGAATGCATTGAAGTGAAATAGGCAGGTTCGGTATCTGCAAGGGAAGGAATTTCGTTGGTTCCAAGTGGCCATTTGACGAAATATCCTCCCCTCCGAACCTCGCCTTTTACTCATCATTAGCCGTGCTAGATCTAGCCTATATAGCCAGAAAGTTTCTGACCGCTCTACGCGGACCCACCCAAGTGGTAAAAACACATCACTTACCCCAGTTTCCACAACCCCCTATTTTCTGCCAAACTCCCGGAGTACAACTGGTAATGGTGGATAAATGGATAGCTCTGCCCAACAACTAACCCACAAATTGGTGTCTATACGTCGCCAACATCCCGCATGGTTGTTGCTAGCCTCCCCCCGAGCCCCACTTGTGCTTGGCTGTCTGACGTCGTTATTTGAATTTAGCGACGACGGCATTGCGGAAGAGGATGGTCTCCAAGCGTTGTCCGAAATGCTCGCCGAATACGCCATCCAAGATGAATATGATATTGACCCTGAAAATACCCATTTGCTGGCCAGCAGGGAGCTTAGGCAGTGGTTAAAACGCGGGCTAATACTTGAACGCGGGCAACGGGTCTATGCCACTGACGCACTATCTTCAGCTATACGCTTTGTAGAGTCTCTGGATAATCGCTTTATGACCTCCACGGCCTCTCGGCTGGCGGTGGTCCAACGTGAAATTGAGAACCTGGAAGTAGGACTCAATCCCAACCCAGCAAGCCGCAAAGCTGCTATCCAGCGCAAAATCAAGGTACTGGAAGATGAATTAGCCGCTGTTGAGGCGGGACATACTCCCGTCCTATCCAGCTCCGAAGCTATCGAACGAATCCGGGAGATTTATACTCTGGCCACCGGGCTCCGCGCCGATTTCCGGCGAGTAGAGGACTCCTGGCGGGCAGCAGACCGCGAATTGCGTCAGTCAATTATGTCGGAGCAATTTGATAGGGGTGATATTCTCGATAGACTCCTGAATGGACAGGAAGCGCTGCTAGACACCTCTGAGGGACGGGTTTTTGACAGTTTTCAGCAACAACTGAAGCGAAGTATCGAGCTTGACAATATGCGCGAGCAACTGCGTAGCATTCTAGCGCATCCCTCAGCAGAAAAAGCCCTTAACCGAATCCAGCTGTCTGACTTGAAACTATTGCGTATGCGTCTCGTGTTAGAAAGTCAGGCCGTTCTCCAAGCAAGGGCGCGCAGCGAAAAAGATGTTAAAGGCTTTATTAAAACTGGGTTGGCGGCAGAGCACCATCGTGTAGGCCAGCTTTTAAATGAGGTATTTCAGATCGCCCAAGAACTTGACTGGCAGCACCAATCTACTCGTCGTACAGCTTCACCACTGCCACCACTGGGGTTCACACTCGGTAACTTGCCTCTCGCCGAGCGCTTACGGTTTAAGTCACTGGACAGTGACGCCAATGCTGAGTTGGACCTATCCCCGCAGGAAACAAATCTGGAGGGGCTTGAGGATGAGTTTTGGGATGCTTTAGACGGCCTTGACCGAGAAGCACTAGTTCAGAACACATTAGCGCTACTCTCCAAGGAAGGACGAGCTCTCACCCTATCAGAACTCGCCCAGCGTCTCCCGCCCACCCACGACTTGGAAACATTGGCTTTATGGCTAGGCATGGCGCGAGAAGCCGGCATCGAAATTGAACCAACCCTCACGGAGGAGGTGCAACTTATAGATGAGGATCAAGAGCACTGGCTATTTACGGTGCCAGTAGCCTCACTGACCAACGAAGATCTATGCGATCTGGAATGGGAGTTGTAAGCATGGCGGGGATTTTCGATCAGATTACCGGGCAAACCAATGCCGATCCACAGCCCGCAGAACATCAAACCACTGGCGGCGAGGCTGAGCAAAATTTCTCTGCCCTGGAACAAGATGGCGCCTCACCCCTGCAGCAAGCACGTACAGATCAAACCCTCAGGGAAGCCACCCAGGAGCTGTTGCGTGTCGGCCTCCTAGAACAAAGCCTGCGACCCAATCTCTACAGAGCCGCCATCGTATCGATGGACAAAATCAACGTGATTTTAGAGCCGCTTGACTTGGCCGCCAGGGCCGATGACATACGCGGCCTGGTGTTTCTAACCGTTCGCAGCATCGACTCGGCAACGCCAAATGACGAATGGACTCATCCACTAGTGCGTAAACAGCGCCTGAACCTGGAGCAGACCTTACTCGTAGCTATTCTAAGGCAGTACTTTATTGCCCATGAGCAGGAAGCCGGCACTGGCTCCGCAGAAGCAGTGGTAACCGTTGATGAGCTGATACCGCAGCTGCAAGTTTACTTGGGTGATAGCGGCAGCGAGGCGCGGGAACGTACTCGGGCACTACAACTTCTTGATCAGCTGAAAGGTCACGGATTAGTATCTGCGCCCGACAGCCACGAGCGGATTAGTATAAGACCTATTATCACCCACCTGGCCAACCCGGAGAACCTCACTGCCTTACTCCACACGTTAAAGTCACATGCAGCCTCCCTACGAGACGAAGGGGAATCCTAATGCACCTCGATTCTATGCAGAATGGCTCTAGCGAGCAGATGACCTGGCAGCTCGCCCCAACGTATATTCTGCAAACCATTGAGCTCTTCAATTGGGGTGGCTTTAACGGGCTTCATCAAGCCGACATTGATGCCAGCGGCACTGCCATTATCGGCCCCACTGGAAGCGGCAAAACGACGCTAGTCGATGCGCTTATGACTTTGATCACCGCAAACCCCAAGTACAATCTTGCGTCGACCGGAGGTCATGAAAGCGATAGGGACCTTGCCTCCTACGTTCGCGGCGTCTCTGGCCCTGGCACAGGAGGAGACGCCCAGTCCCATATTGCCCGTACTGGAAAAACTGTCACAGCCTTGTCAGCCACATTGAGTAATGGCGAAAACGTAGTGCGTCTTGGCGCGATGCTTTGGTTCGATGGTACTAGCACCTCACCCTCCGATATGAAAAAGCTCTGGCTGTTCTCCACCTCAGCCGACCATACCCTACAACGATGGTTGACGCTCCACCACGAAGGCGGCATGCGGGCCCTTCGACAATTGGACAAAACCGAAACAGCCATCTGGACTTATCCTAGCAAAAAGGCATTCCTAGCGCGCGTTCGGGATTTTTTTGAAGTTCGAGACAACGCCTTCAATCTACTTAATCGCGCAGCGGGCCTGAAACAGCTTAATAGCATCGACGAAATTTTTCGGGAGCTTGTTCTAGACGATAAGTCCCAGTTCGCTCGCGCACGTGAGGTAGCAGATAGCTTCAACGACCTGACTGCCATCCACGATGAACTTGAAATTGCCCGGCGTCAGCAACGTTCTCTGGAACCCATTAAGACCACCTGGCAGAAATACCAAGAGAACGAGCTTGTCATCGCCGAAAAAGTGCGTCTACAGCAGATACTCCCCATCTGGCTTGGCGAGCAGGGTTACCGCATATGGAAGGCTGAAGCTGCCCGCCTAGCCGATGAGCACTCTCAAGCCGAAGCAGCACGCAACACCGCGCAAGAAGATTATGACAATCAGCTTAGAATCCGCGACCAACTGAATGAGGCTTACCTGAGGCTGGGCGGATCGGACATTCAAACACTGGAAAATTTGATCAGAGAGAAGCAATCCAAGTTAGATAGATGCAACAAACACGCTACCCAATATCAGCAGCTGGTTCGGCAGCTTGATTTGCCGGAGGAAATCCACCGCGAGACCGTCGCGGCCAATCAGACCGAGGCCTCCACACGTTTAGAACAAATCGAGCAAGATCATGAAGACGCAAAGCAAACGGCTTTTGAGCATGGCAGCCAACGCTTTCAGGCAAACAAAGACCTGCAAGCGCTCAAGGAGGAGCTGGCAGATATCGAAACGCGCCCCTCCTCTAACATTCGCAGGGACTACCAGCTTTTCCGCTCCCTCTTAGCAGAAGAGCTAGCGATTTCTGAAAGCGAACTCCCCTTTGTTGGCGAATTGATTCAGGTTAAACCGGAAGACCAACACTGGCGAGGCGCCATAGAGCGCGCAATCGGCAGCCATAGACTGCGCATTCTGGTGCCTAAACAGGCTGTAGACGGCGCTTTGAGATGGGTGAATAGTCGGCACAATGCCTTACATGTGCGGATTTTGGAAGTTGCACTGCCAGAGAAGTCTGTCCACTTTTTCGAGGACGGCTTTACCCGCAAGTTGCAATACAAAGATCACCCTTATCGTGAGGCTGTCAAAGACCTGCTTGCAGGCCTCGACAGGCACTGCGTTGATTCACCCACCGCGCTACGCCATACCCCACATGCCATGACCGTAGAGGGTCTGCTTTCCGGTAGAGCGCGCTTTTTCGATAAACAGGATCAAAAACGCCTTCAGGACGACTGGCAAACCGGCTTCAATAACCGGGATCGACTCGCCTCGCTGACACAACAAATAGCGGAAACCAAAGAGCAACTCACCAAACTGGCGGCGGAAGAGGAAAAAGCAAAAGGCCGTGTCGCGGTTTTGCATCAGCAGATAAGCGCTTTGCACACCCTTGCAAGCCTGGATTACAACGAGATCAACACCCCCCAGGCCAAGCAGGAGCTGGAGGAACAAAAAAGCAAACTTCAGGCTTTAATAGAACCGGGCTCAGATGCCTCTGCCGCCAAAGCCAAACTGGATGCAGCAAATGTAACACTGACAAACCTCGACACAGCCAAAACGAAACATGTCAGCATTTGTACCCGCATCGAATCCGAGCTGAACCAAGCAGAAAAAGCAAAGACTTCAGCCTACAAACGGGCTGAGCTCGGAATGAAAGACGACGATCGAAAGTTGGCGGAAAGCCAATTGCCTATGCTTTCCCTTGATCAGGTTCATGAAAGCCATGAACTGGAGCGCAAAACAGCCGACGAACTTCAAGTCCAGTTGAATCAATTGAACTCGGTCCGCACCAATATGGAAAAGCAACTTGTCGGGGCCATGTCAGATGCTCAACGGGAAGATCGCGGCGCACTTGCCGAAGTGGGTCGAGACCTGGAGGATATTCCCAAATACCTACAACGCCTAACCGTACTCACCGAAGAAGCCTTACCGGAAAAGCAGCAACGTTTCAAAGACTATCTCACCCGCTCATCCGACGATGGCGTGTCGCAACTCCTCTCCACCATCGACGGCGAAGTCGAGCGCATAGAAGAACGGCTAGATGACCTCAACCACACTCTTCGACTGGTCGATTTTGAACGCGGTCGTTATTTGCAGCTTGTCGCAAACAAGGTCGTCCATGAAAGCCTACGCACCTTTACCAAAGCCAGAAACGCACTGAATTCATCCCGCTTGACCGACGACGGCGGTGAAAGCCAATACAAAGCACTCCAATACATCATTAGTTTGCTGCACGATGCCTGTGAACGCCACCGTACTCTCGGTGCCAGAGCATTGCTCGACCCCCGTTTCCGCTTGGAATTCAAGGTCGCCATTATGGACCGTAGTACCGGAAACGTAATTGCGACTCGCACTGGCTCCCAGGGAGGCAGTGGCGGCGAAAAGGAGATTATCGCCTCTTACGTGCTGACTGCGTCACTGAGTTATGCCCTGTGCCCCGATGGTAGCAGTCGGCCACTGTTCGGCACCATCGTCCTGGACGAGGCATTTTCCCGCAGTTCTAATGCCGTTGCCGGACGCATTATCGCTGCATTAAAGGAGTTCCATCTCCACGCACTGTTTATTACGCCTAATAAGGAGATGCGCTTACTGCGCAAACATACCCGCTCAGCGGTTATTGTGCACCGGCGCGGCAATGAATCAAATCTGACCCCAATTAGCTGGCAGGCGCTGGATGCGGCACGCGAGCAACGACGTAATCATGAAATCCCCAACTGACATTTCGTTGCAACTGACCAAACAATGGCACCGCACCCCCATCCGCGTGGATCGCTTGCTTTCAGGTTCGAGCTGGCCACTGCAGATGCCCATCGGTAAACCCAGCGGCGCACAATTTGCCAGCCGGATTACAGAAGTCCAGGCACACGTCCAGCGGTGGCGCGCGGTCAACGTGGGTCAGGTTATTTGGGATAGCGTGAACTACCAGGCGAGTGCTAGGCCCGTATTAGTCCCACTTCAGTGGTGCTTGCGCTCACCTTCAGAATGGGTTGCCGCTACTGCAGATGAAACAGTAAAAGCGGAATTTTCAGCCTTGGAGCAATTGGCCGAAAAAATAAACCCAATCTATCGCGATGTACTGATTCGTGAGCGCTCATTATGGCGCAATAAAAACTATCAGGAGGTCGTCACCGCAAGTCAGTTAGCCGACCGATTGTATCCGGGCTTTGCCGAAGGCAAACCGCTCCGCCTACTCAACGGCTTAGGCGTTGACACCAAATTCTTTGAACGCCATTACGCACTTCTCTCCCGTTTACTTGACCAACGCTTTGACGGAGAGGCTAGCGAGCAAGGGCTCAACAACTTTCTTGATGCCCACGATGACAAAAACCACTGGCTTCTAGTCGCTCCACTGGGAGATAAACTTCTTCCCTTCAAACAACAGCGCGTCACTGCGGAAGAGCTTAGCCAAACCAGGCTTCCCGGAAGTCATGTCCTTGTCATTGAAAACGAGCAATGCCTTCACTTACTACCGCGTCTGCCGGGAACGATAGCAATCCTCGGCGCAGGCCTAAATTTGCAGTGGCTTAAAGCGGCAACATTCGACGATAAGCAGCTTGCCTATTGGGGTGACATGGATACCTGGGGCCTGCTCATGCTCGGAAGGGCTAGACTAAACTGCCCCGAGCTATATCCCGTACTTATGTCGCGCCGACATTTCGACCACTACTCTTCCGGCTGTGCGGTGCCTGAACCGTCTGTTGCGCAAGAGGCGACACCCGAAGGCCTCTCGCCAAGTGAAAGCGAATTCTATCGCTACATCTCACAGCTAGAGCGTGGGCGACTGGAGCAGGAATATCTTCCTGAAGCTGTAGTTCACCGTGATCTACAGCTGTGGCTGAACCACACCGTATAAATTGCACATCACCTACTCATAAATGTCTGCCCAAGGTACTCTGGGCAATCCAAAATTTTATTAGTCCGCGACTAATCGACTTACACTTTACATTTGCTGTTTTCACATGGTTTCTCTGGATAAAGCCATAAATGATGCAGGGTAATCGATGGCGCCTTACCGGCCAGATACATTCCCGGCATGCTGCGCCCATGCTGGGAACAGTACACTTCCTCACGTGCTGAGGCTCTTCCCGCCATTGTCGGTAATGCCTTTACCTGATAATCCGTTTTGGCCTTGTGCTGGCTCAATACAAAACTCAACCCATTGGGGAGGTGACATATATTGCGGACATAGCCCAGCATCATTGCCCGATCCACTGCCCAAGCATAATCACCGCAAATGAAACGACTAATCCCTGCCTTGCAATAAGTACTGCCAATGGGGTGCCGGGAATCTATTGGTTTGCACTCAACAAATATGCCAGTAATAGCCGTATTGCTAGTGGTTATTCTGGCTCTCGGTGGGCGAAACGTCAGGTCGGGCTGACAATCCAGCTTATCTCCTCTGTAATTGCGCAGATTCGCTTCACGCGCCGGAGTTTCAAACCCGGAAAGCCCTTTGACAACTTCCGGGTCACGCGCCTGCACCTCACACAGAATCATGTAGAGTTTTTCAGTGATCTCGTCCTCATGCGATTCACAAATAGAGAACTGACCTTTTTCAACCTCTTGCAGCAGTATTTGCCATGCGTGACTCAGCGCATTCTGTACCACAACCATCAACGAGAATGCAATTTTCCCCTGAGCCTTATCCTTGTGCCCTGTCATCAGTCCATTCATTGTCAGGCGCTTTCCTCCAAGCTGGCACCAAACTGCCAAATGATATCGGAGGCTAATAGACGCGCCTGCGTCGGTGTCCAATAACGATAGTGATTCAACAATCCCACCGTTAAGCTGGACTGCTGCTGATCCAGAATTGTAATCCGGCTGGTGCCGAGGTCATGAATATGACCCAGCCACTTCTGAGGTAGTGGCTGAGATGAAGCATCGCAGTTCAGACTGACCGTAAAAAACTTCCACGGCAGCCGGCTGCTGCCAGCCGAACACGGCAATACCTGCACCGCATGACCACCAGCCGCAAAAACATCTGATAACGACTCTGTTAGTTGTGCCAGAAATTGTGTGCATTGCTGTTCTGTTACTGGAGCGAGTGCCTGATTTCGAATAGCGGGGAACGGCGCACTGGTAGCGAGGGTATCGGCAATGACTTGCTGATCGGCGGCAGAAAGCTGGTACAAGCCCGCTACTGTCTCATCGAGCCTTGACCAGTTCGGCTGATTATTAATGAGCTGGTTTGCGCAGAACTCGATTCCCTGTCGCTGCCTCTCTGAGAGTTGCTCTGGAGGAATGAAAGGGAACTGGTCAACATCAATTATTTGCTGTGCCTCCCGCTCAACACCAAATTCACCACTAGTCATTAACGCGGTGTACTCAAATAGTTGGCTGTGGACTATCACTAACAAATAACGAACTAAAAGCTCTCCCAGAGGGTATTCTGCGGCTGAATACCCATAGTATGACTCCGAATAGGCAATATCTTGTGAACTGATTAGTGCGCGCCCTCGGTTTCGATTAGCCCGTAGAGATTTCCTCACCAATAGAAGAGGCGCACGGTAAACGGCAGGGTCGCGTGGACGATGTAAGCCTTCAGGTTGATATGGCGTCAGTTCCTCACCGAGTATACAAAATGGATGTAATTGGTAATCGGCTAGTAGCGTTGGCATTCCAGCCAAAAAGCTATCATCCAGTGCTCGACTCGCGATCTGATAACCTTGGCTTTTGAGCAGCCCCTCAGACTTTTCCCAAAACTCGCCTATAGTCATGTCCGTCTGCTGCCTTATCCTACCAACTACGGACACGTCTAGTATGGTTCCACGGTACAAGGCTTTCAGGGCAACCGGATTGTTCATCACCAGCTCAAAAGACACCGGGCGAGCATCACTGGCATCTATTCGCATAATACCTTTTCCATTTAGTGCTGGCTCAAAATGCGGGCTGACAAAGACAAACTCATCATCGCTCTCCGGTAGCCGGTTGTCGGCAAACAGCAAGCAAAAAGGCTGGTCTACATTGGGCCATACGCGGCTTTGCCGAAGAGCCGCACCATTGAGAATACCGGTGACCGCCAACGCGCTGAATAAGGCACGCCGGGCGGCGATACCTTTAGGGGATTGTTTAAACAGCCAGCGTCCCGCCACCGCCAGGGCAATACGCCCACCGGGCTTGGCCCACTCCATGGCACCCCATACAAAAGGCAGGTCCGGTACGCGATCGGGATTGTGATAAGCAGTGGCAATCTCTTTAAGCCCACGTTCAGCAGCAATTGCTCTGCAACGCTGGGTAAATTGAGCGTCAATTTTTTCATATGGCTTTTTCAAGGCAGTCCAAGGAGGATTGCCAATAACCAGGTCAAACGCGTGCTGGTATTTTTCTGACACATGCTCGCCTAGGCTGCCAACCATGGGGACAATCTCGTCCTTGTTACAACCCGGGTCGGCAACGTCAATCAGTACTCGCCCTTCCAGCTTATTGAACCGCAACGCCTCAACTGGCGTGGGATTTGGATCAAGCTCTAATGCAGTCAGATACAAAGCCAAGGCTGCCAATGTACGAGCATGGGCATTAGTATCAAAGCCGCTGAGTTGATTCTCCAGTATGCGACGTATTTGCAGGCGGCTTGGCCGCTTGCCGGTTTCCCTAAACCGCATCTCCACCAGTTTTCGTAAACTGGCCACCAGAAATACTCCTGCGCCACAAGCAGGGTCCAATACTCTCGCCTCAGAGCCCGCTTCTTGCTGGTAGAATGCCTCCTCCACCATATACTCCGCGATATGGTAAGGCGTGTAATACACACTGGTGGCATGGCGCGCTGACTTGTTGAGCTGGAGCATCAGCTCTTCATAGGTTTCGCTCAGAAGGCCGATAGGAAGATGATCAAAATTCAACTCGTCCCAATCCAGCTTTCTCTGGGAAATGCCGGGAGCAAGTGCTGTATCCAGCGCCATGATCGCACTTAGCGGGCGAGAAATACCCTGCCCAAAACGCTGTGTTAGATGCGCAAAATAATAGCCATAGTCTTCCGCTGGCAAAGCAAGCAAGTCACCATTAAAGGTCTTATCCAACCAAGTATTGGTTTCCGACAAGGCCTGAGCATTGTCAAAGCAGGCCTTCAAAGAAGAAGAGCTTGGGGATATAACCGCCAAGTGCTCCGGACGAACAATCCCTCGCCCAATAAGGTAACGAAAGAACAATGCCCGCCCAGTCAGCGCGATAATTTCCTGAGTGGAAATACCAGCGTCGCGCAGCTCTTCACTTGCATCCGTCATTAGGCGCAGCAATTCATCACGCAGACTCAAACTGTCAACCGGCGCAAGCTCCTCCCCCTGAGCCAAACGCGGCAGTACACTCGCAGCGTCACCTCCATCGCTAAAAAAACACACAGGCACTGCGTCTGGATCCGGCTTCAGCTTGGTGGCGTAAATATCCAGCCGCCCAGGTTGCAACACACCCAGCCAAGCTGCCTCGCCCCGCATTGCCAATAACCGCTGCAGCTCCTCAACGCTACCATGGTGGCGCTGCATCTTCGTGTGGTCAATCAAGTACAGCAGGGCTTGAGACTGCTGCTCAACAACAACATCAACCAGCGGAGTTCGCCGATTGCGAACTAGGTCGGTATACCGCAGGCTACGCACGTCCGCACTATCATGCAGATCAATGCAGCTAAATGGCAACGCGCCAAATGCCTCCAATTGCTCGATCAATGGGTTCATTTAGCGACTCGACTTCGCATCACTAATGAGAGGTAATTCCTGCTGCGGAGGTATAACACCCAAATAAACATCAATTCGTTGACGCTCTTTAGCCACATCGATAATCCAGCCCGCTCCTAGTACAGGTATACATTGTAACTCTGCTGCTTGGGCGCCTCCTTTAGCCAACGGAACAAAGACCCACTCTTCAACCGAAGCTTGGCGCGGCGTCAGTAGGTATTGGTTAATCGCCGCAGAGGCCGCCATCAACTGCCCCCCTTTCGCGCCAAAATCATTCTCTAGCGTTTGCAATACCGCAAAGGTAAGCAAATCTGCCTTACTGTAACGACGCGCACTACGCTCCCTCGAAGGCCTTTCCGAAAATGGGGGCAACTGAGCCCAAGAATGAAGCCTAGAGCGGCTTAGCCCTCCAAGGGCCGCGCAGACATCTTTAGCGGTAAACTTGTGTGACAAAGCCATTTTCTGATTCTTTCCCTAGACAAATCTGTTTTTATTTTAAAGCAGTTTACGCCAAAATCCTATCCAAATTTTCTAAACAGCCTAGTAGAGTACGAGAACGCGTAGCAAATTTGCATGGCACTATGCATCGAAGAGGCCAAGCACCAATTTACAACGGCAAAACGGAGATCAGGAATTGGATGAACACCCAAAAGCCGCTAAACTAGTACAGGTAAACACTGGACCAATCTTGGACAAATCAACGAGTTTATACAGTGGTTTAGGGTGTTATCGGAGTTTTTAAAAGTTTTAAATATCAAATAGTTAAGAATTTTCAGCAGCTACTTCTTTAATTGAAAATCCTCGTGTCGGTGGTTCGATTCCGCCTCTGGGCACCACTCCTTGCGGCTTTCCCCTATAATCACAGGGTTTCCCAAACCGCCAGAATTGCCAGAAATCGAGTTTCAAAGTCTACGCCAGAGTCTACGTGTTCAATTAACCGTAGCGAGGGGCTCTACCCCATTAACGGGGGATGGCACTCACTAAACCCTATTTATCACACCGTGCCATCCGTATCCTCGGCAGCTGTGCCACTTTATGCTTTAAATCTCTGGCCTACTCTTCTTCGCACCTGCACACTACAAACTGAACTTAACCACTCTCTAAATTGACACCAGAACATTCACAGGCTAAGTGCTATGCTATAGCCTGTTCTACTTTGCAAGGTCGAGGGTTCGCTTTTCGCGCGATTCGAACAGAGCACAACAGAACAAATTTGCGCGACAGCACATATAGAACGACATAACGAAACCCCAACAGCATCGTCCACAAGCTGAACAGGGAGCTGGCGTGAAGGAGCACTATCGTATTGCCATCATTGGCGCTGGCCCAGCGGGGCTGAGCGCGGCTGCCGAGGCAGCGCTTAAAGAGCGCGCCGACGCTACAGCTACGTCAGTGAAACCCGGGCACATCCTTCTCGAGGCGTCCCCCGCCCACGCCAACACCATCCAGCGCTACCAGAAAGGCAAGCACGTCATGGACGAGCCGGGCTATCTGGATCTGCGCAGCCCTCTGCAATTTGCGGCGGGCAAACGCGAGTCGGTGCTGGAAACCTGGGCCAAGGGCATCGACGATATCGGTATCAATATCCGTTACAACACAGAAGTCACCAGCATTAGTGGCGAGCAGGGCGATTTTCAACTTAGCTGTGGTGATGGCAGCACAATTTCTGCAGATTTTGTTGTGTTGGCTATAGGCACCCAGGGCAACCCCCGCCGCCTCGGGGTCGACGGTGACAACTCGGACTTTGTCCAGTACCAGCTAGACGACCCGGAGGCATTTCGCGACGAGGATATCGTCGTTGTTGGGGCTGGCGATGCCGCCATTGAGAATGCACTCGCCCTGGCCCAGTACAACCGGGTCACCATCGTTAACCGCAAAAAGGAATTCTCCCGGGCCAAACCCGGTAACCTCGACGCGGTCCTGGCGGCAATCAACGATCGTCGTATCGCATTTTCATGCCGCTATGAGTCGGAAGTGAAAACCCTGTCTCTGCCCCGCGATGGCCAGCGAGGCAGTATCACCCTGAGCACGCCCCACGGTGATGAGACCCTCTGCTGTGATCGGGTAATTGCCCGGCTCGGCTCGATTCCGCCGCGCGGCTTTCTCGACACTTGCAAGATCCAATTACCCAACGATAAGCCCGACGCCCTCCCCGAGCTGGACCGCCAGTATCAGTCCAATATTCCCGGGCTGTATGTCGTTGGTGCGCTGGCGGGCTACCCGCTGATCAAGCAGGACATGAATCAGGGGCGGGACGTCATCCATTTTATCCATGGCGAGGATGTCAAACCGGTTGATCATCCTCTGCTGGCACTGAAATTTGCTCTGCTGCCTTACAGTGCCGACGTCGATGATATTCTCACCCTTTACCAGCAGCGCATTCCCATGTTTGCCCGCCTTAACGCTCTGGCCTTTCGCGAGCTGATTATGGAAAGCGAGATTATTTATGGCGTCGGCGATGTGTCGGACTATCAGGCCCTAGAGCGGGAAGCCGACACATTGCGCGCCCAGCGTATTGCCGACATCGAGGCAGCGCGGGAGAGGCTACAACAACAACGCCGGGATGCTGGACAGGCGTCCCAGGAGCTCCCCCCCTTGAGCCCGCCGGTCGTCACCCAACTCCGGCGCGATGGCGATGCCCTGTATCGGGACGGCGACTACAGCAACAGCTTTTATACCATTGTGGAGGGCAGCGTTACCCTCACTAGCGAGGACGGCCCAAGCACCACCCTCGGCCCCGGACAATTTTTTGGTGAGCTTAGCCTGCTTTCCGGACGGCCGCGAAGCGGCCACGCCAGTCTCGACCCCGATACGGTGCTGATCGAGACGCCCCGCCGCACCATGCTTAAATTGATGGCCAGCAATGCGGAGGTCAGCGAAGGCATCGAAGCGGTATTTGTGCAGCGAGCCCTGCAACAGTGCTTTGCTCCTGAAGTCAGCTACAGCGAGCTTCGGGAAATCGCGATGTCGGTCAAAAACTCTAACTACAACCGCGGCGACACCATCTACCGCGAGGGCGAGCACGATGACCGATTGTTCCTGATTCGCAGTGGCACGGTCGCCCTCACCCGTAGCAGTAATGGTAGGCAGCTTGCGGTGGGGCAGTATCACTCCGGGCAGATCGTCGGACAGATGGCACTGATGGGAGATCGCCTGCGCCATGAATCTGCCGTCGCCGCGGCGCGCACCGAGCTAATCGAGATTCACCAGGCGACATTTCTCGCGCTGTTGCAAAAATCTCCCAGCGCGGTTACCCGGCTACAAGCCCTCACCGCCAGCCAGCTTCGCGCAACCCACGACCTGGCCGCCATGCCGGAAAACGCCTCAGTGATCTCGTTTTTGCTGGACCGCGGCGCCGGGGAGGCAACCAATGTTCTGGTCATCGACGAGAATCTCTGTATTGGCTGCGACAACTGCGAGATCGCCTGCGCCGAAACCCACGGTGGCCTGTCCCGCCTGAATCGCAAATCTGGCGCCCGCTTCGCCAATATCAACCTTCCTATCGCTTGCCGTCACTGTGAGCAACCGCATTGCATGAAGGAGTGTCCGCCCAACGCCATACACCGCCAGAACAGCGGCGAGGTGACGATCGACGACAGCTGCATCGGCTGCGGTAACTGCGAGACTAACTGCCCCTACGACGTCATCAAGATGAGTTATCCAGCTGATCCGAAGCCGAGCTTGTTGTCCTGGTTATTCACTGGCCGGGGCCCTGGGCCCGGTGACGATGGCAGTGGTGCAAAGGCAAGCGATGGCGACGCGATGAAAAAAGCGGTCAAGTGCGATGCCTGTGCCGGGCGAACCAGTGGTCCGGCCTGCGTGCAATCCTGCCCGACCGGCGCGGCACAACGCATTGCACCGCCGCAATTTGTCGAATTGCTGGGACACGACTGAGGGCCATGGCGCATGTATAGCAACGTCCTCAATTATCGCGGCAAGCGTTATCTCTGGCTGGCGCTGGGGCTGCTACTGGTTTCTGTTTTGCTTTACCTCAGCCAGCGCCCCACGCTTCCGCCCAATGGTGGCAGCTGGCAGGGCTATGTATTGGGTAGCATCGCACTGACGATGATTCTATGGCTAAGCTGGCTGGGCATTCGTAAACGCCGCTACCAAAGCAACTTGGGCTCGCTACAGGGCTGGACGTCGGCGCACATTTATTTGGGCATCGTGGTACCACTGATCGCAACACTGCACGGCGCCTTTCAGTTTGGTGTCAACGTACATACCCTGGCTTGGGCACTGATGTGCCTGGTGGTACTCAGCGGTTTTTACGGCCTATATGCTTACCTGCGCCACCCCCGCGCAATGGTCGAAAACCGCGCCAATCAATCTTTCGATGAGCGGCTTGCCGATCTCGCCGCCGCCGATGAGAAAGCACTTGCACTGGGCGCCCAGTGCGACCCGGGTGTCGACGCCGTAATCACCAGTTGCATTGAGCGCAGCGCCCTGGGCGGGGGCTTTTGGGATCAGTTGCTCCAGCGGGACAGATCCACCGTTTTGCTACCCACAGACCGGGGCGAGCGCATGTCGGATAACCGCAATCAAGATGCCGTTGCCAATTATATCGCCGATAGCCTCACCCGCAGCAGTAAAGCGGGCGAAGCCCAACGCCTGCAGCAACTGCTGGCTATCGTGGTCCGCCGTCGCGAGTTGCTGTGCCGTCTACGCCGCGAGATCAGTCTGCAATTGCGCCTCAAACTCTGGCTAAGCATTCACATTCCCGCCACAGTGGCACTGTTAGCAGCACTGCTGGTACATATCTTTACCGTGTTTTTCTACTGGTGAGCGCATGGCGATACTGATTAGAAAAACCCGGCTTAAAAACGGTGCGATCCTCGACCAGCGCGACAGTGAATTTCACAGCGACACCCTGACGCTGGGTAGCGACAGTCACAGCGATCTGCAGCTATTCGGCGACGATGTTGCCCCCCGGCACGCTACATTGCAGCTCGAGCCCTCTGGCCATATAACACTGAGGGCGCTGGGCGAGCATGCTCTGGAGACGGACGCGGGCCGGCTAGACAATATAGAGTTGGAGCCCGGCGATTCCGTGCGCCTGGGTCCCCACCGCATCGAACTAATCGAGGTACCACCGGGTTTTGACGCCGCTTTGGAGTTGCGTGTAGACGACGATGCCAAACCCGACATCCGCCACCGCTATGCCGAGGCACTGCGTTTAAAGCTTCCCTCTGGCCGGGCACTGAGTTATATCAGCGCCCTGCTGATCATTGTGGCGGGACTGGCAATTCCACTGGCGGGCTATTTCCAGCCGGAGTTTGCTGCCAAAACACAATCCTTGCCGACTCCCAGCGATCACTTGTGGTTATCCGGCCCCCTGTCGGACCCACACCATGTGCCTGGTGTGGCGGACAACTGTCAGAGCTGCCACAGCACGCCCTTCAAGCAGGTCGGCAACGCCGAGTGCAGTGCCTGCCACCAACACACCACTGCTCACTTCATTGCTCCACACCCGGGCGTAACTGACAACGCCGAGCAGTGCACAAATTGCCACAAGGAACACAACGAGCCGTCGATGCTGATCGTCAGTGACAACGCCCTGTGCATCAACTGCCACGCCCAATCGCTGCAGCGCTCCGCCGGCAATATCGGCCAATCTGACACCATCGCCGCTGCCACCGCCTTCAGCGAAAAAACTCACCCAGGTTTTAAAGTGGCCCTGCTGCAACTGCAACAAGGCGGCGATGAGCTTGTATGGCAGCGAGTAGCAAAAAGCCTGGATCGGCCCGAAACCCGGGAACACTCCAACCTCAAATTTTCACACCAGCTGCATTTGGCGGGAAACGAAATCAAGGTTAGCGGCGCAGGCGGCGGCGAGCGTAATTTACAATGCGCCGATTGCCACACCCTGGCTCCCGACGGCGAACATTTTCAGCCGATCACCATGGAGTCCAGCTGCCAACGCTGCCACAGCCTGGACTTTAACGATCAGCAACCGCGTCGGGAGCTGCCCCATACCGATGGCGATGAGCTCTACTACTACCTGGAAGAATTTTTCATAAGCGCCGCCGTAAAGATGCGCAACAGCGATTCAGAACCCGCCGAGCGCTGGGTCCCCAACTGGGAGATGAAACAGCGCTGCGAGGGTTTAAACACCTTGGAGTGTGGTCAACGCCTGGCCGACTGGGAGGCGGAACAGTTGTTTAACAAAACCGGCTGCATCAACTGCCACCAGGTGTCCAAAGTCGACGGGCAGACGCCAAGGCGCTGGCAGGTGAAACCGGTGCGATTGGTGCAAGACTGGTTTATCAGTTCACGCTTCGACCACCGCCCCCACGTGTTGGGCCCGGAGGGCACCGATGGAGCCTGTCTGTCATGCCACCAGGCCGACACATCGGAACACGCCAGCGATATCCTTATGCCCAAGCTTGATACCTGCGTCAGTTGCCACGGCAGCGAGCAACACAGTCAGCGCAGTCTGCAGTGCGTGGACTGTCACGCCTTTCACCGCGATGGTATGCCGGCGATGGCAAGCGGCCTGCCGCAATCCCACCCTCCACTGACGCCGGGGGAGGGCGCACCATGAGGCGGCGCAGGGCAGCAGTGTTAATGGTCATCGCCCACGCGCTATTGCTGGTTGCCTGCGGCGGAGGCAGCAGCGACCGTTTTACGGCCGCCCGGGGCAGCAATGCCAATACCAACTGCAGCGGCAGCTGCGCCGACGCCAACAGCTTTCTCAGCAGCAGCGAGGTGGAGCAGGTGGTGAGCCAAGCCGTTGCTCAGGCGCAGGCACTCAACACCTCAGCGACCATAGCGGTTGTCGACCGCGTGGGGAATGTGCTGGCAGTATTTCGCATGGCCAATGTGCTGGCCAACGGCGACCGCGTGGTCACCATCGATTCTCAGGCTGCCAATGGCCCTATCACTGGCGGCCTGGAACAACTGCAATTACCAGTGACCGCCACTCTGGGCTCGGACGCTCTGGCCGCCATCGCCAAAGCCATAACCGGCGCCTACCTCTCCAGTGAGGGCAACGCCTTCAGTACCCGGGTCGCCGGTCAGATCGTGCAGGATCACTTTAACCCCGGCGAGCGCAACCAGCCATCCGGCCCGCTGTTCGGCGTGCAGTTTAGCCAACTACCCTGCTCCGACTTTATGCTGGACGCCAGCAATCCATTGCTGGAGATCGGCCCCAAGCGCTCGCCACTAGGCCTATCCGCTGATCCCGGCGGCTTCCCTCTTTATAAAAACGGTACGCCAGTCGGCGGCATTGGCGTCATTGCCGATGACTTCGTCTACGGCCTGGATCGCACGATCACCGACACGGATCGCGACAGCGATGAACTGATCGCACTGGCCGGCAGTTTTGGTTTTGCGCCACCGGCTCAGCGTCAGGCAGACCGCATTACCATTGACGGCAAAACCCTGCGCTACAGCGATGCCCGCTACAACGCCATCAGCCCCAGCGCACAGAATCCGCCGGCCCTGATGCTTGGGGTCGATGGCAACCTGCTCAGCGTCACTGACTACTACAATGCCGCCGACGGCTTCCGCAGCGGCCAGGCCTTTGGTCAGCCCGGGTCTGGGATTCGCCCGGATGCGGGCCAGCATTTTCCAGGGCGGGATGCCTTTGTGTTTGTCGATCAGAACGATCAGTTGCGTTTTCCGCCCCAGGCCGGCAGCGCCCTAAGCGCCAGCGAGGTGCAAACCCTTCTCGACCAGGCCCTGGCCATCGCCAACCGCGCCCGGGCCCAGATAAGGCGCCCGCTGGGTTCCCAGGCCCGGGTCACCATCAGCGTTGTGGATACCGACGGCAGCATTTTGGGCATCGCTCGCACCCGGGATGCACCGGTATTTGGCGCCGATGTGTCGCTGCAAAAAGCCCGCACTGCGGTGTTGTTTTCCTCTACCGATGCCGCCGACTTCATCGACAATCAGCCCAATACCCAATACCTGACCGCCTCGCTAATGCCCAGTAGTCAGGTGGTACTGGCCGACTACGTCAACAGTGTTATTCAGCTCACCGGCGACGCCAACGCCCTGCGCAACGGCATCGCCTTTGCCGACCGCTCTGGCGGCAATCTGTCCCGGCCGTTTTTTCCCGATGGTCGGGACGCCAGTGGCCCCGGACCGCTGAGTAAACCCGCCGGGGAATGGAGCCCCTTTTCCACCGGGCTGCAATTGGACCTCAGCATGAATGCGCTGGTCAGCCACTTGCTCTACTTGTTGGGGGTGAACGCCACGGATGTGGCCAAAAACTGTGTTGGCGTCCCCTTTGGCGGCACGAGTAGCAACGCCGCCCCCCGGGTTGCCAACGGCATACAAATTTTCCCCGGTAGCGTACCGATTTACCGGGGCAACCAGCTGGTGGGCGGTATTGGGGTCTCGGGTGATGGCGTCGACCAGGACGACATGATCGCCTTTCTGGGGGTACACAACGCCGGCGAGCTACTGGGCACGGTTAACAATGCCCCACAGGCTATCCGCGCCGACACCCTGACACCCGGTGGCCAACGCCTGCGCTACATCAACTGCCCACAATCTCCCTTTCTCGACAGCGATGAACAAGATGCCTGCGCCGGAAAATAAAACACCGTGGCGACCCGCAGCGCTGTCACTGCTGGCGGCCTGCTTGCTTACACTTCCACTATCTAACGCTATCGCCGAGTCGAACCGCGACAACCACAAAGACATCGAGCAGGAAAATTGCCGACCTCTTCCGCCGGAGCACCCCCGACCTGGACGGCGAGTACCGGGGATCGATCCCGCCTGCGGCCGGGACGGCGAGACCGGAACCTTCCGCCCTATCCCTCGCCCAGCAGCGACCGATTTTTCGCCGGCACAGGCCTTGCCCGATCGCTGGCGCATCGTCGACAGCCTCGGCTACCAGCAGCGCTGGTACGATCCCTACAACCGCAATATCCTCAAAGGTGACACTCCGCTCTACGACGACTGGTTTTTCAGTCTAACGGCGATTTCAGACAGCGTTTTTGAATACCGCGACGTCCCCACCCCGGTCGGCATTCAGAGCAGTGGCAGCAGCGCTGACCTGGACCTGTTGGGCGGCCGGCGGCAAACCCAATTGCTGCAGAACCTCGCTCTGGAGTTGATCTACCTTAAGGGCGACACGGTGTTCCGGCCACCCGACTACGAGTTTCGCCTCACCCCGGTATTTAACTACAACGATACCGACGTCGAGGAAATCCTCACCGTAGACGTCAACCCCAACGATGGAGACAGCCGCTATCAGGATTTTGTCGGCCTGCAGGCCGCCTTCGTCGACGTGCACTTGCGCAACGTCTCTGAGCACTACGATTTCGACAGCCTCCGCGTTGGTATCCAACCCTTTACCGCCGACTTCCGGGGCTTTTTGTTTCAGGAAAATCAGCTGGGGGTGAGGTTGTTTGGCACCCGCAATAACAATATTTTTCAGTACAACCTGGCCTGGTTTCGCCGCCTGGAAAAAGACACTAACAGTGGCCTCAACGATCTCGGCGAATCCCCCCGCAACGACGATGTATTTGTCGCCAACCTATACTGGCAGGACCTGCTGGCCCTGGGCCATACCAGCCAGTTCACCCTGCTCTACAACCGCAACCGCGAAGACGCGTTCTTTTTCGACCACAACGGTTTGATTCAACGCCCGGCATCCCTGGGGGTCGAACGGCCCCGGCAGTACGACGTGCTGTATCTCGGTTACAACAGCGATGGGCATTTTGGCCGCCTGAATATCAGCAGCGCCAGTTACTACGCCATTGGCCGGCAGGACAGTGCCCCCTTTACCGGCAGAGACAGCGACATCAGCGCCTTCTTCGCCGCCCTGGAACTCTCCATTGATCAAAGCTGGATACGCTGGCGGGCGTCCTTGCTCTACGGTTCCGGCGACGACGATCCCTTTGACGACCGGGAAACCGGCTTTGACGCGGTGGTGGAAAACCCCCTGTTTGCCGGCGCTGACACCAGCTACTGGATTCGCCAGGCGGTGCCCCTTGTCGGCGGTGGCAAGGTGGCACTGTCGTCGCGCAGTGGGGTGCTCAATTCCCTGCGGGCCTCCCGGGAACACGGCCAATCCAACTTTACCAATCCCGGCGTGATGCTGGCCGGTGTCGGTGCCGACTTTGACCTGCTGCCGGAGCTTAGATTGAGCCTGAACGCCAATCAGCTCTGGTTTCAGACCACCGAAGTATTGGAGGTCGCCCGGCAGCAGGCCAACATCGACAAAGACATTGGCCAAGACCTGTCACTGGCGCTGATCTATCGCCCCTTGATGAGCCAGAACATCGTGATGCGCCTGTCCTATGCCGAGCTACTGCCGGGTGAGGGCTATAAAAATCTGTTTGGCGACGAGCGCCAGCGATCGGTACTGCTGAATGTCATACTTACTTACTAACAAGGTCTGCAGCATGAGACACGGAGCGAGACACGCCGTTGCCGCAGCGCGCCGATACCGGTCAGGTGAACGCCGAGCCCAGCGGCGGGTAGCCCATTGTGGCGCCCCGCAAAAATGGCTACCGGCGCTGCTCAGCATTTGTGGCCTCATGCTGTGTGCAGTAATACCCAACACCTTACTGGCTGCCGAAAAAGAAAAACCGATCCCTCGTGACTATGCGCCGATGGTAGCGGCACCCGCCTCCCAAAGCGCCGCCGACGTCGAACTAAAAAGTGCCGGTTGCGTCAGCTGCCACGCCCAGTCCGACAGCCACAACATGCACGCCAACCCCGCCATACAACTGGGCTGCGTTGACTGCCACGGCGGCGACGCCACGGTCTTCCAGCCCCGCGAGCAAACGGCGGCCGGACACTTTGATCGCGAGCTGATCAATCAAGCCCACGTACTGCCCCGCTACCCCAAAAGCTGGCACTGGCCCAGCGCCGCCAACCCCGAGCGCAGTTATACCCTGCTCAACCGGGAGGCACCGGAGTACATTCGCTTTGTGAACCCGGGCGACTTCCGGGTTGCCGATCTGGCTTGTGGCGCCTGCCATGCCGACACCTTGAAGTCCGCCATTCACAGCCTGCACGGCACCGGCGCGATGTTCTGGGCGGCGGCGGCCTACAACAACGGCATTCTTCCCTATAAACGCTCCATCCTCGGCGAGGCCTATACCCGCGACGGCGAACCCGCCGCCCTGGTGGCACCGATCAAACCCGATTCCTACATGGCGGACATGGGGATTCTCGACCAGGTTCTGCCACTGCCGGCCTGGGAAACCGTCAAACCCGGGGACATCTTCAGGGTCTTTGAGCGCGGCGGGCGTAATATCCTCAGTCTGTTTCCGGAAACCGGTATCCCCAATGCCCTGGGACAGATTCAACGCTTGGAAGAACCCGGGCGACCGGATATACGCCAGTCCAATCGCGGCCCTGGCACTGGCGCCCGCATCGCAGTACCGCTGATTAACCTTACCAAAACCCGGCTCAACGACCCGCTGCTGTGGTTTCTGGGCACCAACGATCAACCCGGTGACTACCGCAGCTCCGGTTGCAGCGGCTGCCATGTGGTCTATGCCAATGATCGCGACCCGGTGCATTCCGCGGGCTACGCCGACAGCGGCAACGGCGGCAAGAGCCAAAGTGTGGACCCCACCATCGACAAATCCGAGCCCGGCCACCCCATTGCCCACCGATTTACCCGGGCCATCCCCACCAGCCAATGCATGGTCTGCCACATGCACCAGCCCAATATGTTTCTCAATAGTTTTCTGGGCTACACCATGTGGGACTATGAATCCGACGCCCCCAGCATGTGGCCCAAGCAACAACAGTACCCGGATCAGGCTCGCCGCCGTGAGGTACTGGACCGCAACCCAGAGGGTGCCGCACCCAGGGGCAAGTGGGCCGACGAGGAATTTTTAAAAGAGGTCGCCAGCCTCAATCCGGGTTTGAAGGACACCCAGTTTGCCGATTACCACGGTCACGGCTGGAACTTTCGTGCGGTCTTTAAGCGCGACCGCCAGGGCAATTTGCTGGACGATGAGAACAACCTCGTCAGCGACGACGACCCGCACAAATTCGATAAAGCCGTGCATATGAAGTCCATTCACGCCGAAGTGGGGATGCACTGCGTAGACTGCCACTTTAGTCAGGACAACCACGGCAATGGCCACCTCTACGGCGAAGTGGCAGCCGCAGTGGAAATCAGCTGTGTAGATTGCCACGGCACCGCCGCCAGCTACCCCAACATGGGCACTTCAGGTCCAGCCAGCAGCGCCAGCACCACAGATCTGAGCGTGCTGCGCAATCCCGATGGCCGCCGCCGCTTTGAATGGATTGACGGCAAACTGATCCAGCGCTCCATGTTAAACCCGGAGCTGGAATGGACCCTCTCGCTGGTCAAAGACGCCGTGAACCCGACTCGCCCGGAATATAACCCCAAGGCCGCGCGAGCCAAAACCATGGTCAAAGATCCCCACAGCCAATATTGGGGCAGCGACGTCGATCCCAGCATGGCAGCACATAACTACGAGGAAATGGAATGCTATGCCTGCCACACCTCGTGGACGACCAGCTGCGGCGGCTGCCACCTCCCCATACAGGCCAATGAAAAAACCGAGCGCCATCATTTTGAAGGGGGCGAGAGCCGCAATTACGCCACCTACAACCCCCAGGTCAGCCGGGATCAGATCTTTATGCTGGGCAAACGGGCGCCCTATAAAGGCGGCAAAGTGGCGCCCATTCGCTCCAGCTCGGCCCTGGTGCTTTCCTCCACCAACGCCAACCGCGAGCGGATTTATATCCAACAACCGCCCATCGCCGCCAGTGGCTTTAGCTCACAAGCCTTCAACCCCCACTTCCCCCACACCGTGCGCAAAACAGAAACCAAAACCTGCAGCGACTGCCACCTTTCCAAAGAGGGTGACAACAATGCCATCATCACCCAGACCCTGGCACTGGGGACCAACTTCATCAACTTTATCGGTCGTCACGCTTGGGTTGGCGAAGCGGGCGCCGTAGAAGCGGTCCGGGTCACCGAGTGGGACGAACCCCAGGCCGTCATTGGCAGCTATTTACAACGCTACGCCTACCCGGACTACTATCAACAACACCTCGATCAACAGCGACAGTTACAGGTGGCATACAGCCACAACACTGGACAGGTAGGCTGCTTGCAACTGCGGGGCGAGTACCTGTTTAGCGCCGCGGGCAAGGACGGTTTCCGGGTATTCGATGTCGCCTCGATCGATAACAAGGGCTTTTCCCAACGTATTATCAGCGCCCCCTTCAGCCCACTGGGGCAGGATGCCCAGCTCGCCACCAGCAACGCCAGCTGCATGGCACTGCCCACCACCCAGCCGGTGGCGCCCCAGCGCAATCAAGGTGAATTGATGCGCATCGACAATAAAGAGCAGCCCTTCCATCCGGTGTACAACTACGCCTTTATCACCGACACCGAGGAGGGGCTCATCGTTGTCGACATCAACACCTTTGCCGACGGCGAACCCCGCAACAACCAGCTGGAGCGAGCCTTAACCTGGAACCCCCAGCAGGTACTGGCGGGGGCCAGGCATATTACTCTGGGCGGCAACACCGCGTATATCATCGCCGACGCCGGCCTGGTGGTTGTCGACATCTCCCAGCCGCGAAAGCCCCGACTATTGAAAACCCTCCCCCTTAAAGAGGGCCGTGCCTCCGCACTGCAACTGCGCTACCTCTTTGTCAGCGATGCGGAGGGGCTCAAACTGGTGGACGTCACGCTACCGGAACAAGCTCGCTTACTGGATGTGCAACTGCCAATCAGCCAGGCCAGTAATATCTTCCTGTCCAGGACCTATGCCTACGTGGCTGCCGGTGACCAGGGTCTGGCCATTGTCGACATCACCCGTCCCGAGCGGATGCAACTACAGCAAACTTATAAAGCAGAGGGGCGTTTGCAGGATGTCCGCGATGTGGTGGTTGCCACGACCAACGCCTCGCTGTTTGCCTACGTGGCCGATGCCAAAACCGGTTTGCATGTCATACACCTCACCGCCCCGGACACCCAGCCCAAGTTCTATGGCTTTAGCCCAGAGCCCAAGCCCCAGTGGATAGCCGGCCGCGCGAGTAAACACCCGGCGCTGAGCCTGTCCCGGGGCCTGGAGCGTGACCGGGCGGTGGATGAGAGCGGCGGCCAAATAGCCGTCTTTGGTCGCCGAGGATCGCGGCCACTGAACCTGACAGAGATGCGCCAACTGATGCTAGACGACGACGGCAAACCGTGGTTTGTCGAGGACGACATCAAAACCCGCGCACCCCGGGAGGCGAAAAGACCATGAGCATCTGCAAAGCGATTTTGCGCGCAGTTTCGGCACTATTGATACTGAGCAGCGCCGCGTTTGCTGGCGACGACGCAATCCATGTCGGCGTCGCCACCTGTGCATCCAGTGTCTGCCATGGTCGCGCCGGTGAAAAAGACGATTCGATTGTGGCGCAAAACGAGTATCGTATTTGGGCCAAGTACGACCGCCATGCCCGGGCCTATCAAACATTGAAGAGCGCCCAGTCCCAAACGATAGCCCGCAAAATGGGCATACCCGATGCCAGCCAGGCACCGGAGTGCCTGAGGTGCCACAGCGACTACCAAGCCACTGAGAAACGTGGCGAGCGATTCTATTTGGAGGACGGGGTCGGCTGCGAAGCCTGCCACGGCGGCGCCGAGCACTGGCTGGATAATCACTACGGCGAACAGGCCAGCCACAGCGCCAATCTGCGCCGCGGCCTGAATAAAACCGAAGACCCAATGGTGGCGGCACAGATCTGCGCCAACTGCCATTTGGGCAGCAACAATCAGCTGGCCACCCACCAAATGATGGCAGCCGGTCACCCCCGCCTGCGTTTTGAACTGGACACCTGGCTGACTCTGATGCCCTATCACCACGTGGTCGATGCCGATTACCGTGAGCGCAAAGGCGAGGTAGACGCCATAGACCGCTGGTTAAAGGGCAAGCTGGTAACGGCGAAGCAGTACCTGAACATACTTAACCACCACAGCCAGACTGAGTCACTGCTCCCCGAGCTCGCGGTGTTTGACTGCCACTCCTGCCACCGCCCCATGCAAAGCAGCGACGACCCCGCTGCCGGTATTGCACTGGCACCCGGCAGCCTGCGCATTCAGGACGCCGACCTGCGCTTATTGGAAAGCGCTATAAGCGTTCGAGATGGCAAGCTGGCTAACACACTGGAAGCCCAAATAGCGTCCCTGCATCAAGCTGCTGGGAAGGGCTTTAAGGAACTACGCCAGTCCTGTCAGACTCTAGAAAGCACCCTCAATCGCCTGGAGCAGACGCTGTCGGCGAACCCCTATAGCCGTCAGGAAAAAGGCCGCTTACAGGGCTCGCTATTGGCCGCTGCCGCCCGGGGTGACTTCCGCGACTACGCCGATGCGGAGCAGTTATTTCTCGGTTTGCAGTTACTGGCCGAAGAACTCGACCAGACACAAACTTATCAAGGCCTGTTTTCATTACTGGACAACGAAGACAACTACAGTGCCGCACGCATTCGCCAAGAGGCCCGGCGACTTATGGATACCAAACCAAAGGAGTGAATATGGTCACCATCACCGGCAAAAGCCATATTGGCCGACGCAGCGGGAATGAAGACCGTTTTGTCGCTGACAGCCACTGGGGGCTCGCCATCGTCGCCGACGGCATGGGGGGGCCGGCGGCCGGAGAAGTTGCGGCAGACATCGCTACCACCGTAATCACCGACAAGGTCGATATGGGCGAACCCCTTATCGACGCCATTGTCGACGCCAACCAGGAAATCATTAAGGCCGCGGCCGATGGCCGTGGCAAGAAGGGGATGGGCACCACGATAGTCGTGGCGGACTTTCACGATTACGACTTCGACCTGGCCTGGATTGGTGACAGCCGTGCCTACCTTTGGAACGGGGAACTCCATCAGCTCAGCCGGGATCACTCCAAGGTCGAAGCGCTGCTAGCCAAGGGAGATATCACCATGAGTGAAGCCGCGACTCACCCCGAGCGCAACCTGATCAGCCGCGCCCTGGGCTTAAGCGAACTCAAGGCTGCCAACGTACCATTATTGAATACCAGAATATTCCGCGATGAAATGCTGGTGCTGTGTAGCGACGGCCTGATCGACGCCGTTAGTGGCCCTGAGATCGCCACCATCATTGCTGACGCCACACCGGCCAGGGACAGCGCAGCACTGACCGCATTGGTGGACACGCTGATAGAACGAGCCTTGACCAATGGCGGCAAAGACAATATCACTGTGGTTATCGCGCGAGCAGACGACGATGCACCCTGTCGAGGAGACATCGCCCTTCCTCCGGCAGTTTCCATCGCCAACCAGGACGGCAGACACGATTACTTTAAACCTTAAAGGCAAACAGCACGGCACGCTAAGGGAGAGGAATACGCATGACAGCGCTCATATTGTTTGATGAGAGCAACGGTATCGAGTACCGCTTAGAGCCCGGCGAAACCCATATAGGCCGAGGTGCAGACTGTACAATCCGCGTGCTCAGCTCCAGCGTATCTCGACTGCACGGCAGCTTCGACTACGATGGTCAGAATTTACGCTATAAAGACTTGGGTTCCAGCAACGGCTCTTTTGTAAACGGCACTGCAGTAACAAGCGAGGTGACACTAGGCGATGGCGATCAGCTTATGTTGGGCGACTTTGTTTTTAAGATTTTTGATGAAGATGCCAAGCACAGCGAGGAGTTAGACGAGGATGCCACTCAACTGGTTGGCGATAGTGCCACCCAGATAAACCCGGCACCACCGAGCGGTACGGCACCCAAACCACAGGCCGATATTCCAGCAATGTGGTCGGAACAAGCAGGACTGGAAAAAGCCTCCGGCACCGAGTTTTTCAGCGAAGACAGTGACGACGATGCTGCCAGCAAATACCGGGCCGGGCGCATTGCCGCAGCGCCCATCGGGTCATGGCCGCGATTACTGGGGCTCAATTCGAGTATCGAGGGCAATATCATCGAACTCAATCCGGATAACAGCCCGCGCGACGACAAGGGGCGGCCTTTATGGAAAATCGGTCGCGATGCTTCCGCCGTGGATATTGCCTTCGATGACAGCAGTATCTCCGGCATGCACGCACAGATCATCAATGACGGGAATCGCTGGAAAATCGTCAACTGGATGTCCACCAACGGCACCTTTGTCAACGGTCAGCGTGCCCTGTCTAACTACTTGAAACAGGGGGATATCATTAGCATCGGCAGCCTTGAGCTGGCGTTTGAATTGCCCGCCAATGCGCCACAAGCCGAGTCACCACCTACACCGAATCCCCCTCAAAAACCGGGATTATGGGCGAGGCTAATAGCGCTGATTAAACGCTGAGGGCAGTGTGATCGCCAACAAATCCAAGCTAGTGAGTCAGTGCCTGTAGCTGCCGCTGCATTTTTACCAGGTCGGGGTTCTGGGCCAGTGACTCATACCGCAATAACTGCTCCACTTGATTGAGGTATTCGGCTGCCTGCTGCCCAGATTGTACCCCCTCCATCTCATTCAGCATCGGTTCGATGACCGTTTCCAACTCTGCCATCACCTCGCGATTGCGGGGATGAAAAGCGTAGGCCTTATCCAGATAGAACAGCGCACCGTTCACATCACCGAAGGACTTCGCCTGCCTGGCCTCATTCAGGGCCTGACGAACGTTCTGCTGTTTGGCCGGCTCTAACTCAGCAAAGGGAATATCCGGCCCGGCCTCAGGCTGATACAACAACAGGTAGGCGCCAAAGGCCACCACAGCCAATAACAGCGCCACGGACAGCTGCCGCACCCGGCGCCCGGCACCTCGATAGTGTCGTAAAAACTGCCCCGCATCTTGCCAGCGTTTAGCGCGTTCAAACTCCAGGGCCTTGGCGATCGCCCGCCACTGGTAGTTCGCTAGGCCCTTAATCTTTTTGGGGCGCATTCCCGCCGCCCGGGCCTCGGTCGCTTTTTTTCTGGCAAAGGGGTGCTCGCCAGATAACAATTCATAGGCAATCAATCCGATGGCATACACATCATCCGCCGCGTGGGGCTCGCGGCGCTCCAGCATGTCACAGCTGGCATAGGCCGGCGTAAGCCCCGCCACCTCCCCAAGCCGGTCTACCGATTTGCCATCCACATCGGCCAGTGCCCGTGCAATACCAAAATCGAGAACCTTGAGCTCACCATCATCAGTGACAAAAATATTGGCGGGTTTAATATCGGAATGGACGATGTGCCGCTGGTGGGCGTAAGCGATGCCTTCAGCGAGGCGCTCGACAAAGCGCAAACGCTCCGGGAAGGTATAACCCGAGTTGCCGATCACCTTGTCCAGGGTACTGCCACTCAATGCCTCCATGGTCATAAAGAAGACATCGCCGTCGCGGTCGAAATCGTACACCGTGATGATATTGGGGTGGGCCAGAGTCTGGGATTTATCTGTCTCGCGCTGCAGGGCAATAAATGCCCTGGAGTCTCTAGCAAAACCACCGCTGATCAGTTTGATAGCCACCTGAGGCTTGTCGTGTCTGGCTTCGACTTTGCGCTGATCAATGGCGAGGTAGACGGCTCCCATCCCGCCTTCGCCAAGCTTTTGCTCCAGCCTAAAGCGCTCTTTTAAGACATCGCCGGGGCGCAAATGAAAAACGCCAGCCTGATTGCCGGGGGACGACTGAGTGGCATTGTCTGCATTAATGGGCCGTGTCTGGCCCTGATCATCCTCCGAGATCATTCGGGTGGCGTCGGCGTTGTGCGCCTGTTCCTGGTCTTGCTTGTCCGCCGGCTCCTTGTCGGCCACAGTCTACCTCCTATCTTGCAGACGGCCCTGACACCGCGCCTAGAGAAACGGCCAACAGCTCCGCCCACTGATCGGCCCAGCAGCAGCGGTGATCAAAATCGTTAATCTCACGCAGCGTACCACCATGGCGCTCCACAAATCGGCGCGCCATCTCCGGCCTGACTTCTTCGTCTCTGCCCCCCACCCAATGCCAGTGTCGAACGCCTGCCAAGTCTGCCGACTCTATGGGGTTAAAAGAGTCATCCAGGGGCGCATAGCCGTGTAATGCTACCCAATAGTCAATATCGAGATTGGCGGCCACTGTGACGACTTCATCCACGGCGGGCAAGTCGGCCACCATCAATGTCGCCAGCGCGCCACCCCCACTGTATCCCACGAGACTTATTGATGCCTGTTCGTTATAGCGCAATAGCTGCTGTACGGCAGCAGTCATACTTTTTACCACTTGGGGAGAGTAACGGGCCGTTGTCCAAAGGCGATCATCGCAGCGTTCCAGCACAAAATAACAGGGGCGCCCCAGATAAATCGATGCCGTACTGTCTTGGCTCATCAACTCCAGCACCAGCGTGCTGGATGGAGTGGGATCTTCGGCAACCTGCCTATGCCACAGCCATGGACGACCATCACCATCCAGGTAGACATGTACGCGCTTGGCGCTGTCGATATCTCCCGACATATAGGCACGGTGGAGGAAGCCATCCCCTTTTACTACCGCTATGGAAAACCCCAATGTCTGTGCGCGACGATCCAGCTTTGTTGTCGGGCTGGCACAGCCAACCAATACCAGGAGAAAGCACCAGGCCAGCGACCTAACGATCACGGCCACTCGTATCGTAGACCCGCCACAAGACTGTATTTATCCAGGTAACTATGTCCAATAAGTACATCGCTATTGGCATAGGCAGACCAGCCACGCTGAAACTGGGCAGACACACCCACCCCAACAACACCGGTGGTGTCATCGGGGTCGTCGGATGTTTCGTCAAAGGTACTATTCAGTGAATTATCAAAGGCATTGAGGGCGCGGCCTCTTACACTGGTCGCGTCTGCAAATTCCTGCACAAGCTCCAGTTTTGAGGTGGGAATAAGCACTCCCCAACTTGTTAAAACTACATAGTCGGCCTGAAGTGAGAGTTCTAAACGGGTGGACTCAATATCCTGATCATCAAAGTCTTTGAGAATGCCCGATGCCTCCTCACTTCGCTCTCGATAGCCATCGATACTGCCGCGAAGAAACTGCGCCCGGATCATTGGCGTAACTCGCCAGCGTTGATTGCTGTAGCCATACCCCAAGGCGACATCACCTGACCAGTAGTCGCTGTCGGTAGACGCCGAATAGCCACTTATCCCATCATCGCGCTTAATATCAAGATCGCCACTGCCGTAGCCGAGCAAAGCATCAATAAAAAACCGGCTAAAATAACGTGACAGGTGAGTCGCAAAAATCAGCGAGTCGCTTTCCTGATCACCGGCATTGTTATCGAGATCAGTGTCGCTTTGGGACGCACTTAATGTGGCTCCAGCAAATAGTGCGTCGCTAAAGCGGTAGTCAACCCCAACCGTCAATGCATTAGCCGACTGCTCAAAGCCCTCCCCAAGTGACGTGCGATCCCGTTCTTGGGCACTGTAGTCATGCAAAGCCAGCAATGACAGTCGCCCACTACTGAGCAGCATATCCTCCTCTTGGTCAGCACTGGCAGCGCCGCCCTGCACACTGCCACAGGCGCCGAAGCCGCCCTCGGCGGAACACAGTTTTTGCCTCCGTAATCCATTAATCTTGCGACTCAAGCCGCCCAGTATATGGGTCAGTTCGGCATTAACCGCGTCCGAAGTCGGCGAGACACATGACTCACCCTGCCGGTCGCTTTCCACTGATGACCGACAATCCTGAGCCCTTGCCAACGGCGCTACAGTGAGCATACTCAAAAACGCTATTGCCGCCGCGCCAGCCGTATAACTCCATTGCCTGTTAACGATCATCGCTCTTGCTCCTTTGTACTAGGGCCTGTTCACACTAATTGCACAGCGCTCGACGAGCCGCCTACTGGGGAACGAAGAAAAAGTCCCCGACTTCATGCCCCGCACCTTTGATACTTTTGTACACCGGCACCTGCACAAAATCGCTTGCTGCCGCACGAGCCTTCACAGGCTCGCTCACTTTTAAGAATAAATCGGGCGCCGACAAAATAGCCTTATTGCTTTTTAGTGCCTCTATAAGCTCCCGGGCGAATACCGAATGTCCGTCACCCCCGGTATCGATAACGGGTTTATCGCCACCCGAGGAGAGGAGAAGACGCGAGCGCCGTGGCAGTTTATAACGGATATACTCCGGATCTTGGCTGGCACCTGATCGCCCCGTGCCCAAAAATAGATGGCCGGGGGATGACGACAACAAACCGCCATAACACGAGTCCGCAACTACCAGCACCCTCTTGGCCTTAATTCTTCCCAGGTGATTAGTCACAAACTCATTGGACACCCAAAACGCATCATTGGGCGGCGGGTCAGCATTAACCGGCAACCAATAGCCGGCATCTCTTTCACCCACCTCAACCAGGCTGCCGTGACCGGCGTAATACAGCAGCAGATTGTCGTTTTCCCCCAGAATTTCATGAAGCTCATTGATGGCCTGCATTACCGTCACGCGATCGGCATCGAGCAATAACTGCACATTAAAGCCGTACTGTTTCTCTAAAATGTCAGCCAACTGCCGTGCGTCATTGATGGGGGTTTCCAGGTCTTCCAACGCAGAATAATTGCGATTGCCGATAATCAAGGCGTAGTACCGCCCAAACTTCAGGTCCTTTGAAGACAGTTCAGCGTTCCCGTCTGGTTTACTGGCAACGTCCCCCTTTGCCGAGTTAACGGCAGGCGTTCTAAGCTTGGGAATAGTGCTAAGTTCTTTCTTTATTTCACTGCGATCGCGCCGCAGGGCGCTCGCCAGTTCGGTTAGCGACTCACGCTCTATCTCCAGCTTGGGCTGACGTTTAGCCGGTTCGCTGCCTTTTTCTATTTCGGCAGCATTCAAACTTTGATTCAAAGCCTTGATCTGACGTTCCAAAGCCCGCAACTGGGCATCGCGAGCATCCAGTTTTTTCTGCAGGGACTCACGCAGTGCTTGCTGTTGCTGCTGAGCAGCTTCTTTAAGGATTAGACTATCCGCGGGTAAGCCCCAAGCCTGCCGATACAGATTTAGCGCTCGCGCCTTGTCCTTTTCTACACCCAGACCCTGCTCGTATAGGGTTCCAAGATTAAACTGGCCACGGCGATTGTTTTGCTCGGCGGCTTTCTCATACCAAATTGCCGCCGCTTGATAATTGGGCTCTGTACCCAGGCCTCGCTCGAAAATTTCGCCCACTGCAACCTGGGCTTCGGCGTCGCCAGCCTCTGCTGCCGGCAACCAAACGCTCAGAGCCGTTTTGTAGTTGGCCCGATCATAGGCCACATATTCGCCACCGCGAATATTGCAATCAGAAGCGGTCGTCTTGATAGGGCGACGAGGGGTAAGGTAAGTGGAGTTGCCGAGCTTTCTGAGTTGGCCGGGAAGCAAGCAATCCACTATTTGCATTCCCGCTACCAATTCTTCTTCACTGGGTGTGGTACCCCCTCGATCCGCTACGCCACTCGATGCACAGGCGGACAAAAACGCCCCCAGCGACAAAAAAACCAATCCAGTGGCGCGCGTGAGTACCGCAGATCGACATTCCATGTTGCCCCCTATATAACAGCAATTTTACCTTAGCCAGTGCGGTAGCAAGACCAGACAACCGAGATAATAGATAGACTGGAATAATGGGAGCAGCAATGCTCCCTCGGTATCAAGGTACGGGCTATTATTACCTTTGAGGCTAGCAAACGCGGGGCATTACCGCCAGCGCGCTGGCACTAATTACAGGTCAACTGAGTTGCAGGGGGAGTGAGTGACTGGGGAACCTCTGCACAACCTGGTGATACCTCAGGCTTTGCCAGGTTGTGCAGAGGTTGCCTAGTGGAGCAGGCCGGCCACACATTAAAGCGTACTAATTATTCGAGTGACTGCGCCCTGCCTGCTCATATAACGGTTAGCGAATCTTTCCCGTCACCATCTGCCACGCCATCACCCAATCACCAATAAAACTGTACAGGGGATGGGAGAAGGTCGCCGGTTTGTTCTTTTCAAAAAAGAAGTGCCCCACCCAGGCAAAGCCATAGCCTACAACCGGCAACAACCATAACAGCGCCCACTGTCTGGTGACGACGGTGTACGCCAATAACGCCACCACCAACAGCGAGCCGGTGAGGTGGAGTCGCCGGCAGGTGCGATTCGAATGCTCGGCAAGATAGTAGGGGTAGAACTCAGAAAAACTGTTAAATTGCGTTGGCATACTGACTTTGTCCATGATGCCCTCCTCGGTGCTCGTTATTGGAATAGCCCTTACAAATCGTAACCGGGGTTCTGACGGTCTAGTTTACGCAACAGCCCCGGCCAGGCAATGCCACCGAACAGCCCCTTGGTGACCACCATCGCGGCCTCTTTGGTGCCCTCAACAATGTCTGGAGCGATGGGTGACAACTCACGCCCACCGGCCAAGGCACGCACCTGCACGGTACAGGCCGCCTCAAAGACATACATCGCCAGGAAGGCGTCAGCGGGGTTTTGGCCTACGGTCAGCAAACCGTGGTTGCGCAGCATGAGAAAGGTGTTGTCACCCAAGTCGTTGACCAGGCGTGGCTTTTCATCTTCGTTCAAGGCAATACCTTCATAGTCGTGGTAGCCCAATGAGGCCAACACCAAACTAGCCTGCTGGGAGAGGGGCAGCAAGCCCTCTTGCTGGGCGGAGATGGCCACGCCATTGAGGGAGTGGGTGTGGAGCACGCAGTGGGCATCTTCCCGAGCGGCATGTACGGCACTGTGGATAGTAAAGCCCGCCGGATTAACCGGGTAAGGGGAGTCCAGAATTTTGTTGCAGTCCTGATCTACCTTAACCAGGGATGAAGCAGTGACTTCATCAAAAGTCATGCCATAGGGGTTGATCAAAAACTGATTCTCGGTATCCGGCACCCGGGCCGAAATATGGGTAAACACCAGATCGTCCCAGCCATAGAGCGCCACCAGGCGGTAGGCCGCGGCCAGATCCACCCGCAGTTGCCATTCGGCCTCGGAAACCTGCTCTCTCACACTGTTGCTCATGGTTGCCTTCCCTCTTGTTATCGATATAGTTCATTCAAGACGGCATCATCCTGCACCTCTGCCACTCATTAATCTGTCAACAAGGTGACAATTATCTCAACATTCTGCGAGCAGCCGACTTGAGTGACAAACGGGACATTCTTAACGGTAGCCCATTACTGGCTGGCCTGCCCCCCGAAGCGGTTGAAGAACTGCTGACCATTGCCCGCACCCAGCGCCTTGGCGACGGCGAGCTGCTGTACGCCCAAGGCGACGAGGGCGACGCCATGTACGGCATTCTCTCCGGCAGTGTGCGGCTCAGCAACCACACCAGTGACGGCCGGGAGCTGTTGGTGATGCAGGTAGAGCGGGGAGACTGGATTGGCGAGGTCTCACTGTTCGACGGGCTGCCCCGCAGCCAAACTGCCCGCGCTTTGGGCCACTGCGAGATTCTGGTGCTGGACGGCAAGCCGCTCCAGGCACTCTTGGACGCCGAGCCCGGGCTGTATCGCCACTTTATTCCCATGCTGTGCCGCAAGCTGCGGCTGGCACTGTCCTACGTTGAAGGGGTGTCCCTCTATTCCCTTCCCGAGCGCTTGCGCCAGCGGCTGCTGGAGCTGGGCGAGTTCTACGGCCAGGCCGACGGCGATAACGGCACTCTCATTGACCTCCACCTCCCCCAGGAAGACCTGGCCAAAATGCTGGCGGTATCCCGGCAGGCAGTCAGCCGTGAACTGAAAAAGCTGGAAGCGGAGGGACTGATCCGCCTGGCCTACGGCAAGCTGTGGCTTTGCGACCTCTCAGCGCTGCGGGATGCCCAGAGGGCCGGGCGCTGAATGTCAATCTTGAAGCGGCGCCCAAATTAGCGATAATGACCCGCCACAATAACAGGCTCGACTTTGCAGGCGGCCCATTGCAAGGCTGTTTCGCTTACCCTCCGAATATTCAGGAACCCTATGGCTCTGGCCCCCACAAACACATCCGGTGGTGCACCGCTTTTGTCCCAGCTGGCGCAGTTGGGCTTTGCCGCCGAGCGCCAGTCCAAAGCGACTCTGGCGGATACCCTGGCAGACCTGATCGACCTTTCGGACTCCATCACTCTGACCAAGTCCCTGGCCAAGCTGGCCCGGGTCAAAACCGAGTTTGGCGCCGGTGACCGCCGCAGTGCAGAAAGTGAGTTCCTCAACACCCGGGCCGGCATCCTGCGCTTTATCCAGGAGAGCTTCGAGCCCGGCGACGCCGGCGCGCCCTTTCTGCTGCCCGCCGCCACAGCGGAGACGCTGACCAGCGCCAGCGAGGGGATGCAGCCTTATCAGCGCTTCTACTCCCTCCACCAAAGCGAGATGGACTTCCGCATTGGCAAACTGCGAGGTGCTCTGCGCAAGGTCTTAAGTGGCCATAACCTGGCCGGCGCCCGACTGGCCGCCCTGGATCAGATTCTTAACGACACCATCGGCGACCACAGCCGGCGGATACTGGCCACCCTACCCCAGCTGCTGGGCCAGCACTTTAAAACGCTGCGGCAGGATTTTGTTAGCAGCCGCGACGATGCCATAGACAGCGACCCCGACAGCTGGACCCAGCCCGGTGAATGGCTGGATCGCTTTAACCAGGATATGCGCCACCTGCTCGTTACCGAGCTGGATTTTAGGCTGCTCCCCCTTCGAGGCTTACTGGACGCCCTCGACACTCAGGAAGACCGACTTCTATGACCCGAATTACCTCCTTTATTGCCTTTGCCCTGGGCGCCATTGTGGTGCTGTGGATGGGGGCCGGCTTTATCCAAAGCAGCCCATTGGCACTGCTGGTCACGCTGTTAATCGCGGCCGCTTATATCGCCGGTTTCGCAGAGCTGCTGCGCTACCAGCAGGCCACTGCCTCGCTGGACGCGGCGCTGGATAATAGCAGTCAGCCCGTTGACGACCTGAGCAACTGGCTCGCCAACATCCACCCCTCACTGCGCTTCGCGGTTCGCCAGCGCATTGCCGGCGAAGCCATCGGTCTGCCGGCACCAGTGATTACGCCCTATTTGGTGGGATTGCTGGTGATGCTGGGTCTGCTGGGCACCTTTATCGGCATGGTGGAAACCCTGCAAGGGGCAGTCGGCGCCCTGCAGGGCAGCACCGAGCTGGAAGCGGTGCGGGAAGGCCTCGCCGCGCCGATCCAGGGCCTGGGCATGGCCTTTGCCACCTCCGTAGCCGGCATCACCGCCTCGGCCATGCTGGGACTGATTTCTACCCTCAGCCGTCGCCAGCGCCTGGAGAGTTCGCGCCGCCTGGACGGCGAAATGACCGGCCTTTTTCAGGCCCACTCCCTGAGCCACCAGCGCCGCGAGACCTATGCCGTTATGCGCAGCCAGGCAGAAGTGCTGCCCCAGGTCACCGGGCAACTGGGCGAGCTGGCTGAACACTTAAACCAGCATATCGGCCAACTCAGCGAGCAACTCACAAGCAATCAGCAACGCTTGCAGGATGACCTGCTGAGCCGCTATCAGCATTTGAGCGACTCGGTGGAAGCCGCACTGCAAACCAGCCTGCGCGACGGCGCCAAGGCGGCGGCGGAAAGCATCGAGCCAGCGGTCAGCGAAGTGCTGAAAGGCCTGAATTCAGCCTCGCTGGACACCCAGCAACGCCTTGGCGATGTGGTAGAAAACCACCTGCAATCGCTGACAACCAAAGTCGACACCCTCAGCGAAACACTCCAACAGCGCTGGCAGGCTGAAAGCGAGGCCCAACAACAGCGTCAGCAAAAATTGCTTACTTCTGTTGAGCAGCAGGTTGAGGCCGGCCACGCCAGTTTCGCCGAACGACTCCAGTCCTTGGGCGAACAGATTGCCTCCAGCAACCGCGAGTGGCTTAGCCAGCAGCAATCCGCTGAGCAGGAGCGCCTCAATCAGTGGCAGCAGAGCCTGCAACACAGCGCCGAGCGGCTGAGTGACGCCAGCACAGCACTGGCCCAGCAGGGGCAGCAGCAACTGACCGACGCCCAGGCTAAACTCACCGAGCTGGCCAAACAGGGCGAATCCCTTATTGCCCAGCGCCAAGACCAGGAGGCCCAATGGCACACCACCCTTGAGGCTCAGATCGATAAGCTTACCGCCACCATCGGCGAGCGCCTGGAGGCATTGAATCAGAGCGAAACCCAGCGCAGCGACGCTGCCATCGCGGGACTGGAACGCCTGCAAGAGACCAGCGCCCGCCAACTGGCCGAGCTGGGCGCGACCCTGGAGGCGCCGATGTCCCGCCTCATCGAAACGGCTTCAGAGACCCCGCGGGCCGCCGCCGAAGTGATCGCAAAGCTCCGCGCCGAGATCAGCAACAACGTCGCCAGGGACAACGAGCTGCTGGCAGAACGCCAGCAGACCATGGCCCAGCTCAATACCCTGTCGGCCAGCCTGGAAGAAAACACCCGCATGCAGCAGGAAGCCGTGCAGGCGCTGCTGGACCGCTCTGCGGAGAGCCTGAAGTCTGTGGAGCAGCAGTTTGCCGACAAAGTCAGCGAGGAGAGCGCCAGCCTGCAGGAGCAGATGGCCCATTTTTCCGCCAGCGCCGCCGAGCTGTCGGCCCTGGGCGAGGTATTCACCGCCGCGGTGACCCAGTTTGGCGACGCCAACACCCAGCTTATGGCGCGACTGGAAAGCATCGAGTCGGCCCTGCAGAACTCCGGGCAACGCAGTGAAGAGCAGATGGAATACTTCCTCACTCAAGCCCGGGAAATCATCGACCACAACCTGCTCAGCCACCAGGAATTGCTGGATAAACTCGGCGGCGTCAACGCCGCCCAAGCGGGAGGCCGCTAGGGATGGCAGAGTTGGACGATGGCCTGAATCCGGAGCCGCCGATCTGGGCTGTATTCGGCGACCTGATGACCGGGCTGGTGGGGGTCTTTGTACTGCTGCTGGTGTGGGCGCTGGGCTTTCAACTGGAGCTGTCCCAGTCTCTGCAAAAGGAGGTGGCCAAACGCGAGGCCGAGCAAAGCCGCCGCCAGCAACTGGAGCAGGCGCTGGCAGCGCCATTGGCCCAGGGCCGCATCACCTTTGAGGGCGGCCGCATTGGCATCAGCGGCAGCGTGCTGTTCGCGTTAAACTCTGCCGAGTTGCAGGCAGAGGGCCGGGCGCTACTGGAAAGCCTGATCGATCCCTTGAAGCTCTACCTCAGCGATCACCGGCAGTTGTTGATGGTCAGCGGTTTTACCGACGACCTGCCGATACAGCAAGGCAACCTCAACTTCAGTGACAACTGGGAGCTGTCAGCCCAGCGGGCTTTGACTGTGACCCGGGCACTGATCGACGCCGGCATGCCGGCAGAGCTGGTATTTGCCGCCGCTTTTGGCGACCAACAGCCAGTGGCCCCCAATACCGACGCCGGCAGCCGGGCGCAAAATCGCCGGGTGGAGATGGCGCCGGTACCCCGAGCGCCGTCATTTTCTGAAGGCAGAGCAGAGGGGGCCAACTCAGAAGGACCTGATTCAGGGGAGAGTAATACCTCAGCAAACCGCTCCACCGGGCCACAGGTCAGCGGCGATTATGGGCAATCCTGAGCTGGACCCGGCGCAACTCCGGCGCGAGCTGGAGGATTGGCGGCAGCAGGCGACCCACGCTGCGCCGCTGCGTTTGGCGGTGATCGACACCCTGTTAGCCAAAGCGCAAACCCAGCGCCCGGCGGTGGCCGAACAGCTGTATCGACGGGTCAGTGAGACACTACCCGCACTGATCGCCCAGTGCCAAGCAGAGCCAATGGCACCCAGATCAACCACCGTTAAACCCTCACCTTTGGCTGACTTTGTTCAACAATGGCAGCAGACGATACAACAGCAGGACGTCATCCCAAGCTCACCGCTGGAGGAAAAGATCCGCGCACAAAACGCCCGCTACTTGGGAGAGGTCGCGGCACCGGAGCCCACCGCTTCTCCAGAAAGTGAATCGTCACAGGGATTGCGCGCCGCCCAGCGGCTACAACAGCGACAGGGCGTTCAGGTAAAGCGTCGCAAGGTGGAACTGGCGCTCAGCAAACGTCCCAAAAACCCCGGCCCGTTAAACCCGCAGATGTTGGCGGTAAAGCTGCTCAGCGAAATTCAGCAGAGCTCCCCCGACTACCTGGAACGACTGGTGGTATTTGTAGAGACACTGACCGCGTTGGAAACCCTGGATAAGAAATTCAACAAGAAGTCCGGCAAGACTTAGCACCTACCGGTCGACAAACTTCAGCAGCACTTGCTCGCCGTCAAATCGGGCATCTAACTGAGCAATCAAGGCGTAAACTCCCATCAGCTTGCGCATCACGTAGAGAAAATCCTTGGGCGGCAGCGCAAAGTAGCGGCTGATCGACGCCGCCACGGCACGCTTGGCGATGCGCTTGGGCAAATTGCTCGCCCGCCAGATGTATTCGCCCTGCTCGGTGCGGGCCTCAACAGGCACGCTGTCATCGACTTTGCGTAGCGGTTCGGCGATATCGATACCGATGTCGGTAAAGTTCTCCAGCACATCCTCGGGAAAGTGGGACTTCATAAAGCCCAGCTCAATCGCCTTGTCTAAAAAGACTTCCCGGTCCCGACGGTAGCCCGCCAGCAGCATCTCGCAAAAGGGCGTGGCAAAGGAGGCCGGCAGCATCCGCATGGCACCAAAGTCCAGCAACAATACTTGATCATTGTCACCCTGCTGGTCGATGCGCACCCGGTAATTACCGAAGTTGGGATCGGTCTGCATACGCTGCCAGCTGAACAGCTCCATCAAAAACTGCTCCAGGATTGCTGCGCCAAGGCGGTTGCGCCGGGCCTGGGATAGCGCCGCCACCGCCGGCGAACTGACCGGTTCCGCCGGCTCGTAGCTCATAGTGAGCACATGGCGGGTGCAGTAGTCTGGGTAACTGCGGGGCACGATGTAACGGGGGTCATCTGCCAAGGCTTTGGCAACAAACTCCAGGTCCCGTCGCTCTTGCTCGTAATCGACCTCTTTGTGGAGCAGCTGACGGATATCGCCAAACCACTCATCGAGGTTGCGGGTGGAGTCCATCAAGCGGGACAAGCGCAGCAAGCCCATCACCGCGGAGAAATCGGCATCGATAGTCTGGTCCACCCCGGGGTATTGCACCTTGATGCACAGCGACTCGTCGTCGCCACGCCGGTTTGCCCGGTGGACCTGCCCCAAAGACGCTGCAGCAAAAGCCTCTGGCGTGATCTCCAACTCGGCGAAACGCGCCTCGCCCAGCTCGCGGCGCAGGGCTTTTTCGATGGAACGCCAGGACATCGGCGGCGTGTCGTCCTCCAGTTTGTGGAGGGCCTCGGCCAGCTCCGGCGGCATCAGGTAATCACCATAGGTCGCCATCATCTGGCCAATCTTTACCACGCTGCCCTTCAGCTTACCCAGTTCGCCGATAAAGAAATCGATATTGTCCCGGCGCTGCTGTTGGGCCTTGTCGCTGTCGCCGGTGAGACGCTGCCAGACCTGCTGGCGCACCGCCCGACTGCCGTAGCGAAGGCCCACTTTAGACAGCTCAAAGCGTCGGGACAGGGCGCCGGTTTTCAATCGATGAAGGGGTTTGTCGTCACTCATAGGCCGCTTGGCTTTGGGGTTTTCCTGGGACCGGCCACTATAGACACATCGCTCCGGGGGCACAATCGCGCTAGCATCGGCCTTTTCACACTGGGGTTTACGGCCATGAAACGCAACTGGACTCAAAACCTGGGCATGATCGGGCCAGGCCTAGTGATTGCCGCCACCGGTTTGGGTGCTGGAGACCTAGTCACCGCCAGTGTTGCGGGGGCCACCCTCGGCGCCACATTGGTGTGGGCCGTTATTGTTGGTGCGGCCATTAAATTCCTGCTCAACGAGGGGCTGGCCCGCTGGCAACTGAGTACTGACCGCACTCTGCTTCAGGCTTGGCTGCAGCATCTGCCCCGCTGGGTGTGTGGGTACTTCCTGATCTATCTATGCTTGTGGGGTTTGCTGGTGGGCGCCGCGCTGATGGCCGCCTGCGGCCTCGCCGCCCACGCCCTGCTGCCCCAGTTGTCGATCAACAGCTGGGCGGCGATTCACTCACTGCTGGCCTTGGCGCTGGTATCCCGAGGTCGTTACCGGCTGTTTGAAAACGCCATGAAGGTGCTGATCGGATTGATGTTTGTGGTGGTGATTAGCGCCCTGTGGCGCATCGACCTCAGTGGCTTGCAGATTGCGGACTCCCTATTGCCACCCCGAATCCCAGATGGCGAGCTAACCATGGTACTGGCGGTGATCGGTGGCGTCGGCGGCAGCGTGACCCTGCTGTGCTATGCCTACTGGATTCGGGAAAAAGGCTGGCGGGGCGCAGAATATTTACCACTGGCCCGGCTCGACCTGCTAATCGCCTACTCGGTCACCGCCGCATTTGCGGTGGGCATCATGCTACTGGCCGCCAGCGCGGCACCGGAGACCGTCAGCGGCGGCAAGATGGTGGTAGCCCTGGCCGATAAGCTGGGCGCACTGCTGGGCGCCGAGTTCCGCTGGGTATTTTTGCTGGGCTTCTGGGCGGCGGTATTCAGCTCCATGTTGGGAGTATGGCAGGGCGTCCCCTACTTGTTTGCCGACTTCCTGGCCCACTGGCGGGCCCCCGCCGCAGCCGACACCACAGTATCCACCCAAAGTCCCGGCTACCGCGGCTTTTTGTGGTTTCTGGCACTGCCACCCATGGCCCTGTTATTGCTTGGCAAACCGGTGTGGCTGGTGATTTTGTACTCGGCGGCCGGCGCCCTGTTTATGCCGTTTTTGGGGCTGACCCTGCTCTACCTCAACAATCGTTTTATCCACCAAGACCAACGCAATAGCGCGATGGGCAATGCGCTGATCGTCGCCACCATTGCACTGTTTGCGATGATCGCCCTACTCAAATGGGTGTAGGCTCGCAGCCCACCCCGTGACAGGATAGCCCGCCGCAAACGGTTGCATATCAGCAGCGCCTTATACCATTGGCTAGTGCCCTTGGCAGTGACGCTTGTGCTATTTTGCCGCCACTTCGCCGGACCTCTTACCTTTTTACACGTACTTTTATAGACGGACACCGCCATGCCTCTGAATGTTGTCGCTAAATCAACAACAGGATTATTGGGCCTGTTGTTGGCACTCGCCTTCCCCTCCTCTGCCTTCGCCGCCACCGGCGATATCGACCTCACCAGCTCCACCGTGGGTTACGCTTCGCTGATTATCTTTGTCTTTGCCTACCTGCTGGTGATGGGCGAAGAAAAGCTGCATCTGCGTAAGTCCAAACCCGTGCTGGTGGCCGCTGGTCTGATCTGGATGATGATCGGCTGGGTCTATGTGCAGGGCGGTATGTCCAGTGAATCTGAGCACGCCTTCCGCCATACACTGCTGGAGTTTGCCGAGTTGATGCTGTTCCTGCTGGTGGCGATGACCTACATCAACGCCCTGGAGGAACGCCGCTTGTTTGATGTGCTGCGGGCGTGGATGGTGCAGAAGGGTTTTAACTACCGCACCCTGTTCTGGCTGACCGGCCTACTGGCCTTTTTTATCTCTCCCATTGCCGACAACCTCACCACCGCCCTGTTGATGTGCGCCGTGGTCATTAAGATGGCACCGGATGACAACCGCTTTATCAATCTGTGCTGCATCAATATTGTGATAGCCGCCAATGCCGGCGGCGCCTTCAGTCCCTTTGGCGATATCACCACGCTGATGGTCTGGCAGGCGGGCATCGTGCAGTTCCAGGAGTTCTTCAGCCTGTTTATTCCATCACTGGTCAACTACGGGGTACCGGCGCTGATCATGAGTTTCTTTATCGGCAACCGCAAGCCGGAGGCGGTGTACGAGGAAATCGAACTCAAACGCGGTGCTTTTCGTATCCTTGCCTTATTCCTGCTGACCATTGTCACCGCCGTCTGCTGCCATATCTTCCTGCACCTGCCGCCGGTGGCGGGCATGATGATGGGCCTGGGTTATCTGCAATTTTTCGGCTACTTTTTGCGCCGCAGTCTGCCCGGCTCCCTGGCCCGCAAACGCGCCAAGGCGGAACAAACCGGTGACGAAGAGGCCCTTCAGCGCCTCGGCAGTGTCGTGCCCTTCGATGTCTTCAACCGGGTCGCCCGGGCCGAGTGGGATACCCTGCTATTCTTTTACGGCGTGGTGATGTGTGTAGGCGGTCTGGGCTTTATGGGCTACCTGGCGCTGATGTCCGACCTGCTCTACAACGGCCCCGGACCGACCTTTGCCAACATCACGCTGGGGGTCGCCTCGGCGCTGATCGATAACATTCCGGTGATGTTTGCGGTACTGACCATGGAGCCGGAGATGGCCCACGGTCAGTGGCTGTTGATTACCTTAACGGCGGGTACCGGCGGTAGCTTGTTGTCGATTGGTTCAGCAGCCGGCGTTGCCCTGATGGGACAGGCCCGGGGCTCCTATACCTTCTTTGGCCACCTGAAGTGGGCACCAGTGATCGCGCTGGGCTACGTGGCCAGTATTCTAGTACATCTGTGGTTAAACGCGGGCAGCTTTGCGGTGTTTAACTGATCCATCCTGCCACAGGAGTCTTGCCGAGGGCGCTGCAGCGGATGAGGGGTAAGTGTTGAAAAGAGCGGGACACTTAGTCCCACTCCTCGCCGTAGTCGTGGAGTAATTCTTCACCCTTGGCGATATCCCGCAGCGCCACCACGCTGAAGTCGTCGTAGTAGCTGACGTTTGAGGGACGACCGTGGTTGATGTACTTGAGGCTACAGGTCACGTCAAAAAGGCTGCCGTCATCCAGAGTCAGGGTGTGGAGCCCCGACTCTGTCGCCGGGCGGGTTTTGCACACCCCCAATACCTGCCCGTCTTCAATGTCGGTGGCGGCAAACAGCCCCTTGCCATGGATAGGGCTGCTGGCTACCTTGTAGGGCTTTTTCGCCCGCGTTTTACGTGCTGGGGATTTCGCCATCTAACTTACTCGTCCAAAAAGCGCATTAACGCCGCCCAAGAATCCTTGTCGGCATACTCGTCGTAGGCCAAGGGCATATCAAACTCTTTGCCTTTGGCCGTCGCGCCCGGGTTAGTGAAGCTGTGCATCACCCCGGGGTAGTTGTGGAGTTGCAAATCCACACCGGCGGAGGCCATCTCCTTCACAAAGCCCGCCAGTTGCTTGGGGGGGACCATGGCATCGGCGCCGCCGTGGGCTACCATCACCTTGGCTTTAACCGCGCCCTCTTTGGCAGGATTCTTGGTACCCAGACTGCCGTGGAAGCTGGCAACGCCGGCCAGATCAGCACCGGCACGGGCCTGTTCCAGCACCACCGCGCCACCAAAGCAATAACCGATAGCAAAAATCTTGTCCTCTTTTACGCCCTTCTGAGCCTTGAGAATGTTCATGGCCGCGTTGAAACGGGCACCCATCTTCTCGGGCTCTTCTAATGCCGCGTTCATAAATGCCGTGGCATCCTTGGGGTGATCGGCGACCTTGCCGTGGCCATACATATCCACTGCGATAGCGGTGTAACCTTCTTTGGCCAGCATTTTTGCGCGACTGCGGGCGTAGTCATTAAGGCCCCACCACTCGTGAATCACCACTACTGCCGGGCCTTTACGCTCGGATTTTGAGGCCTTGTACAACACCGCACTGCCCAGACCATCGGGGAGTGTCACCGCCTTTTCCTTCACGCCAGCAAACCCGGAGGCGGGCAGCAGCAAGGCCAATATCAAAGTAAACAGGCTTAGCAGTCTCATGTGTATCTCCGTTTATTGTTGAGTCAGTTAGTGGTGCACACGCTGATCAGTGTTCACCTACCATGTTACAAGCTGGCGACAGAAAGCCAAGCGGCAATACCCCAGCGCTGGCCAACATGGGCCTTCTACTCTGTTTAGTATCAGCCGGGACTGGCATAATTGCGCTATTCCCTATTTGCAGCGGATCATCCTTTATGACCCACACTCGCCTCAGCGACTATCTCCAGCAACAGCAGGTTGACGACGCCTTGCAGCAAGTCGTTCACGCTGTCAGCCGCGCCAGTAACGACATCAATCACGCTCTTTCCAAGGGCGCACTGGCCGGCGTGCTAGGCGCCGCCGGCGCAGAAAACGTGCAAGGCGAAGACCAAAAAAAGCTCGACGTCATTGCCAACGACCTTCTCAAAGCAACGCTGTCGGCAGAGCCGGCGGTACGAGGTGTCGCTTCAGAGGAGGAGCCCGATGTGGTGCCCTGTCACCAAGACGGCCGCTACCTGGTCACTTTCGACCCCCTGGATGGCTCCTCCAATATCGATATCAATTCCATGGTAGGCACCATCTTCTCGGTGTTGGCCCATACCGGCAGCGAAGATGCTGTCGAAGCCGACTTCCTGCAAGCGGGCCGGCAACAGGTCGCTGCCGGCTATGTGCTGTACGGCCCCTCAGTGATCCTGGTTTTAAGCACCGGCAAGGGTGTGGCGATGTTTACCTTAGACCCCGACAGCGGCGACTACCTGCTCACCGATGACGAGGTCAGTATCCCCGCCGATACCGGCGAGTTCGCCATCAACATGTCCAACCAGCGTTTTTGGGCAGAGCCCATGCAGCGCTACATTGCCGAGTTGTTGGCTGGCAAGGACGGTCCCCGAGGCAAAAACTTCAACATGCGCTGGGTGGCAGCCATGGTGGCGGATGTGCACCGCATTCTGTGTCGCGGCGGCTTGTTCAGCTACCCCTGGGACAATCGCAAACCGGAACAGGCGGGCAAATTGCGGCTGATGTACGAGGCCAACCCCATGGGTTTTTTGGTGGAGCAGGCCGGCGGCAAAGTATGGACCCCGGAGGGCCCCATCCTGGATATCCAGCCTCAGCAGATTCACCAGCGGGTGCCGGTGATTTTAGGCGCTGCCAATGAAGTGCAGCGCTGCGTCGATTACCACCAGGCGGGCTGATACGCGCGTAGCACTCGTTCGCTGACAACGCTGACATCGTGCTCAGCTACAGACACGGCTTTCACGCCGGTAACCACGCCGATGTGCTCAAGCACCTGGTGCAGGTATTGATTCTCGACTATATGCAGATCAAACCGGCGCCGGTGCACTACATCGACACCCACGCTGGCGCCGGTATGTACGACCTCGCCGGCGGCTTTGCCAGCAAGAACCGGGAATACCTCAGCGGTATCGACAAACTGCGCCGAGACCCGCGCGGGCTGGGTGAGGTACTGAAACGCTATCTGGCGGTGGTGGAGTTAAGCACGGCCAGCGCGCCGCAATGCTATCCGGGCTCTCCAGCGATTGCCCTGAGCCTACTGAGGCCCCAGGACCGCGCCACCTTATTTGAACTTCACCCCCGGGACTGTGACAGCCTGATCCAGCAGTTTTATCGTCGCGCCAGGATCGAACTGGCGGACGGTTTTACCGGGCTGCCGGGGCTGCTACCGCCCAAATCCCGGCGGGCATTGGTGTTGATTGATCCGCCGTATGAAGACAAGGACGACTATTTGCGGACGATCGACTGCTTAAAAGTATGCCAGCGCCGTTTCTCGTCGGGGGTTTACGGACTGTGGTATCCGCTACTGCCCTCTGCCGTGTCGCAAGCCTTCAAAGATCAGCTGATCGCTCTGTCTCCCAATCGCTATCTTTATGCGTCGTTGCAGGTCAAGGAGCCAACAGGGGAGCGCGGCATGTTCGGCAGTGCGATGTTCGTCATCAATCCGCCGTGGGGGCTGGAGGGGCAACTCACCGAGGCGCTACCGACCCTGGCAGCGCGCCTCGGCGAAGGTGGGCAGGGGAGGTATGAGCTCAATGCCCGGTTGGACTGAAGTTCTTGGCCTACAGCACCTCGCTGGCAATAAACTCCATGGTGTCCACTGAGGTTTCGTAGTGGTCCCGGTGCCCCATCATAATGGTGGTGACCGGTGACTTCTTCCAATCCTGCAGGCGCTCCCGGATCCGCTCTTTGGGACCAACCAGAGAGATTTCGTCTACGAGTGCATCGGGCACTGCCTTGATGGCCTCCTCGTGCTTACCCTCGTACCACAGGTCCTGTACTTTTTGTGCTTCATCGCCAAAGCCCATCCGCCCCATCAAATTCTGGTGGAAGTTCTCGTCCTTCGCACCCATACCACCGAGATACAGCGCCATCGTCATTTTGCCGGGAAACATCGCCTCTTCCAGGTTATCGTTAACGATGACGTTCACCATGGCATTAATTTCGAAGTCATCCGGCTTATTAGCCAGTGACTCGTCGAATATCCCCATGCGGTAGGGCGACACAAAAATCGGCATCCAGCCATCGAAACGTTCTGCTGCCAGAGCGATATTCTTGGGACCTTCCGCCCCCAGGAATACCGGGATTTTCTTACGCAGCGGATGGGTAATGCTCTTGAGGGGCTTGCCCAGCCCCAGGCTGTTGGGGCCGTTGTAAGGCAGATTGTATTGCTTGCCGCTGAACTCCACCGGCTTTTCCCGGGCCACGACCTGACGGAAGATATCCAGCCACTCCCGGGTACGCTCTAGGGGCCGCTTAAACTGCTGGCCGTACCAACCCTCTACTACCTGCGGTCCAGACACCCCCACACCCAGGCACAAGCGACCATTGGACAGATGGTCTAATGTAATAGCCGTGGTCGCGGCACAGGCCGGGGTCCGGGCGGAAAGCTGCATTACCCCAGTACACACGCGAATCTTGCTGGTCTGGGTGGCAATGGCCGCCAGTGGCGTAAAGCAGTCCGAGCCGTAGGCTTCTGCGGTGTAAACAGAATCAAAGCCCAAGCGCTCTGCTTGCTGCGCCAGCTCGATAAAGCGGTCGGTGGGGTGCTTTTGCCAGTAACCCAGATGTAAGCCCAGTTTCATGATCGTACCTCGCGGTATTTTTGTCGTCCCATGGCTCGTCGGCCAGATTAGTGATTGCGAGTATAGAAAGCACCCGGCGGCAAGGACCATGACCAAACTGCTCACACCAGGGGCGGGAGGTGGCTAAATAGCTCAGCTGGACACAGCCTGAGAGGTCCCACCAGAGCCGCAGCGGATTAATCTTCTATTAATCTGGCAGTCAATGCCTGTTCAACAAGGATGAGGATACTGAGCCTGTCAAACACACAGGAGACACGACATGAAAAAAATCGCGATTGCTGCAGCCAGCGCCCTGGCTCTCAACTCCTTAAACGCCAACGCCAGCGTACTGACCGAGAGCAAAATCATTGAAGCTCAAAACAAGTGGGCCCAAGGCATTGTACAAATTGGCGAGGCCAAAATGACCGGTGCTGACTACCGGGCCGAAGCGCAAAAGCTGCTGGAAAGCCTTTACGGCTACGACAAGGGTGAGGTTTTGTTTAAACCTACCAAAGCCAAACAAGACCAGTTCCGCGAGACCTTTGAGGAAGCCCATTCCTACTTCGTGAAGGGCGTTGTGGAGGAAGATCAGGGCTTTGCCATCAACCCGTGGACGCAGGTTCGCTTCGACAATCACGACATTATGATCCAGGACGACTTTGCACTGGCGATGGGCAACTACTTCTTCACCACGCCAGACAACCAAGAGGTCAAAGTGGAATACACTTTTGGCTACCGCCTGGACGAAAATGGCAATGTAAAAATCGTACTCCACCACTCCTCTCTGCCCTACGACTCGTAGGACCGGAATTGTCTCCGGGTATAAGGGGACTGGCGAGCCAGGCAATCCGGCGGCCTATCACAGGGCGCCGGATTTATGCCTCGCGTTAGATGCACCGGCAAATGACCGTGCACTAGAACGCAAGGGATAACGTATAAATGGCTGTTGTCGCCAAGGGATTCCGCAACCACCATGTATAAACGCAAAGTCATCGTCTTTGCCGCGCTGATTTCGGTCATTGTGATTCTGACGTCAGCGCTGGTTATTGCGACAACGCAGATCACCCGCACCAACCTGACCCAGAACAATATCGCTCAAGCCTTACTCAACGAGCATATCTTGGTGTCGGGCACCTCTTATCGCCTGTTTAAACAGCTCACCGACGAATTGATATTTGGCAAAGACGCCAACCAGGCCGAAGTGCGCAACAAGAGCGCCATCATCGACCAGAGTATTGCCAAGATTATTCAGCTGGAGGAGCGGCAACGGAAAGCGCTGGGCGAGGAGGCCACCCAGGGCAGTGTGGAGGATACCGGGGCGCTGGCAGAGTTACTGGACGAAATAATCACCGAATTTCGCGCCGTTATCGCCGAGCAAAACCGAACCCAAATCCAGCAGCGGGAGAGAATCCAGCGCTTGCTGGAAGTCACTATCGACAACCGCTTTCGGGAAGCCATCAACGCTGCGGTCAGCCGGCAAAGCAAAGTCGTGGCCTCATTGAACGCCCGTATTGAGACCTTAAGCCAATCGATACTGTGGTACGCCATTTTGCTGGCGCTCTTTACCGTGCCCCTGGTCTTTATCGGCTTCTACTGGTTGTTGGGGGTGCTCTATCAGCCACTGAACTCGATTCGAGAAGGCGCTGAAGCCATCGCCCAGGGCAACTTGAATCACCGGATTTCCCGGGGCTTTGACGCCGAGTTCGACTCCATCGCCGCCGCCTTTAACAGTATGGCCGAAGAGCTCTCGGAGCAGCGGGAGAAGGCCCAGCACTCTACACGGGAACTGGAATATCAGGTTTCCCAACGCACCGCAGAGCTGACCCGGGCCAACCAATTGCTACAAAACAACGATACCGCACGCAAAGAGTTCCTTGCCGATATCAGCCATGAGTTGCGCACACCGCTGTCTATTATTCGCGGCGAGGCACAAGTGACCCTGCGGCAAAAACACGTGTCAGAGCAGGACTACAAAAATACACTGGAGGAAGTCCTTGAGCAGGTCCTGAACCTTACACGCCTGGTAGACGATCTGCTGATGATCGCCCGGGCAGAATCCGGCGCGTTGCGCATTGTCCCGCAAACTGTCGACATGGCCGAGCTGATCGGCTCGACGATAGACAAGGTGCAATCCTTCAGCAACAGCCAACCCCTGGCGCTGAGAACAGAACTGGCCGATGACCTGCCCTTGATCAGTTGCGACCCAGACCGCATTGCGCAGGTGGTGATGATCTTGCTGGATAATGCCATCAATTACGCTGGCAAGGGGGTGAGCGTCGTGATCCGTTGCAATCGGCGCGGGCACGCGCTATACCTCACCGTTGAGGACAACGGCCGCGGTATTGACGCCGATATTTTGCCCTTCATCTTTGATCGCTATTTCCGCGCTGCCGATGCCCGCACAGGCCAAGGCTCCGGCCTGGGGCTGGCCATTGCCAAAGCCATTGTGGAAGCCCACAAAGGCAGTATCACCGCGACCTCAGCGCCGGGACAGGGCACCCGTTTCACTATTGAACTGCCTACCAATGGAGGCGCCAGTGGCAACTATTCTATTGGTTGAGGATGAGCACAAGTTGGCCAGCTTTTTACTTCGCGGTCTGGGCGCAGAGGGCTACGATTGTGACTGGATCGATAGCTCTGAGCGCTTTTTATCGGAAATTGGTTCACCGCAATACGAGTTAATCTTACTGGACAGGCTGGTCCAAGATATCGACACCCTCGATTACTTGCCGTTGGTCAAGAAAAAACAACCCAAGGCGATGATCTTAATGCTGACGGCTCTGCAAGATGTTGACCAAAAGGTGATCGGTTTACAGGCCGGCGCCGATGACTACCTGGGCAAGCCTTTTGACTTTGACGAGCTGTTAGCTCGGGTCACCGCCTTGCTGCGACGGGGCGGACACCAACACGGCCCCATCCAACAACTCAGCCGCGGTCACCTGGCACTAAACACTGACAGCCACCGGGTGTGGCTAAACCAACGGGAAGTGGAGCTGACCCACCTGGAATACCAGCTATTGAAATGCTTCCTATCCAACCCCGATTCGGTGCTGTCCCGGGAGCGCATACTCAACAAAGTGTGGGGCAGCCTGGCCGATCCACTGACCAATATCGTCGACGTCTATATCCGCCGGGTGAGAAAAAAACTGTCGGAAGCCAGCGAGGCACAACAGCTCGACTGCCATAACGAGAGCTTTATCGAGACAGTTCGCGGCAGTGGCTATCGCTTGGGTCGCGGTAAATAGCGCTGCACCTCATTGCGGGGGAAATAAAAAAGCCCCCACCGCCGAAGCGAAGGGGGCTTTTGACTGCCGAGCAACTTACTTGTCGATGCGCTTAAGTACGATTGGCAGATCGTCCAGGGGCTTGGGCAGCGGCACAGTCTGGAAATTGTCGGTGGCTTTGGGATCGAGTTTAAACTCGTAGCGACGCAGGAACTGGTGCAGGAAGTTTTTAGTCTGCATCAGGGCAAAGTGCATACCAATACATTTGTGGGCACCGCCGCCAAAGCCGACAAAGCTGAAGCTGTGACGCTTGTGCTCCAAGCGGGGCTCCAACCAGCGGTCGATATCAAACTTATGGGGGTTATCCCAGTACTCTTCCATGCGCTGAGTGTGCATCGGCGTCAGGAACAAAATGGTATTTGCAGGGATGTGGTAACCGCCCAGCTCGCAGTCATTGATGGTGCGGCGCTGCATCATCATGACTGAGGGGTGCAGGCGCAGCGCCTCTTTCACTGCCACTTCCGCCAGCGGCATTTTGTCCAGGTCCTCGTACTCGAGAAAGTCCTTACCAATGGCCTCCGCCTCCTCGCGCAGACGCTGTTGCGCCTCCATATCCTGGCCGAGGTAATACAGCAGGTGGCTCAGAGCGCTGGTAGTAGTGTCGTGGGCGGCAAACAACAGGAAGCTCATGTGGGCGGTGATGTCTTCATTGCTGAAGTACTCGCCGTCTTCAGTTTTTTCACGGGTGAAGTAACTGAAGGTATCGATGCCATCGCCGGCGCGACGCTCTTCGATCAAGTTCTCAAAGAAGGCCTTCATGTGGCGCTCTGCTTTTTTGGCTTTGTAGTGCTTGGTGCCGGGAATCTCTTTGGTAATGATCCCCATCAAGCCGTCGGCCACATCGCTGAAGTCCCGGTTCATCTCTTCCGCGCGCTTGTCGTCCTTATCCAGGCCAACAAAGATTTTGGCGGCCACGTCCAACAAGGTTTGCTTGATGGCCGGGAAAAACAGCATTTCTTTCGACGTGTCATCCCAGTGTTCCACCGCATCGGCAATCATCGGTCCCATGGTGTCGATGTAGCCCTTCATGGCGTCGTTTTTAAAGGCCGACTGCATCATGCGGCGCTGGAAGCGGTGCTCTTCGTGGTCCCGCAGCAGCAAAGCCCCTTTGTAGTAGCGACCCAGGGAGCCCATGTAACCCATCTCTGCGGAGAAATTGCGATCTTTGTCCAGATATACCTGTTGAAACAGGTCTGGGCCGATCAGCAATACACCTTTGAAGCCCGCCAAACCAAAGCGAGACACATTGCCGTACTTCTTGTACTGCTTGTCGATGGTGCCGTAGAGATCTTTTACCAGCGCAAAGGTATGGCCAATAACCGGCGCGCCAAAAGAGCCGGGAATGTGCTTCAAGCCGTGGTTGTTCTTGAGCTGGCGATAATCAGTGCTTGTTGCGGTTGCCATGGAAGGGCCTCCGTGGGATTTAAGTTAGCCGTCTTATTTGATGGACATCATAGCCTCCCAATTTATACATATCAATCGTTCGATATGAATAATTGGTCATTTTTCTGTATAGTGTGAACCCGTACCGTTAATCACCCGCAGAGAACGACAGCTTGAGAAAGGTTGACCACGACAGCCGCCGCCAGGAGGTGGCAGAAGCCGCCGCCCGGCTGATTGGCCGCGAGGGCCTGGAGGCCCTGACCACCCGCGCTCTGGCCAAGGAACTGGGCTGCTCTATCGGCGTGTTGTCCCACTATTTCAACAGCAAGGAAGAGATCGTTATCGCTGCGTTTCAGTGGGCGGACCAGCGCATCGATGCGCGAATGCAAGAGGCTATTGCCGGCAACGACCCCCACCTGGACGACTTCTTTCCCGTAATCAAAGCCGGGTTGCCGCTGAATGAAGAGTCCGATCTGGAGTGGCGGGTTCGCCTCAACTTACACACCTTTGCCCTGACCCACGGCGAGAGCTTGAAAACCGTGCGGGAAAAAGACGCGCAATTCCGCGATTTGATGCTGATGATGATTGCAGATATGCAGCGCAAAGGTCGGCTGCGGGACGATATCGACGCTCAAATCGTCACCGACACTGCCTTTGACCTGGTCATTGGCATGGCCCAGAACCTGGTTAAAACGCCAATGGCAGGGCGGGAGGCCCGCTCCGAATACCTGTTTGGCTTGATCGAGCTGCTGCGGCCTCTATCTTCAAATGTTGCCAAGTCTGCCTAGCGGCTTGTCGATTTCCGTTTTCAACGCCGCCGTGGCAACGTAGATAGGAAATCAACAGCCTGTTAGCGAACCTTGGCAATCACCTCGTTGGCATACCATTCCATCATGCCCACTTTTTCCGGCACGCTCTTGTCGTCAATTTCACCGGAATAGACATCTCTGAACGCCACTAGTACCTCGTCGATACCAATATCCTGCAGACGCTTGATACCGTCGGGGGAGTAGGCCTCTGCGGTCATAGCCTGGAATTCGAAGGGCAGGTGATCGCGACCGTATTCCTTCCGGAATTCATTGATCTGATCCATCATCCCTTTGATGTCCTCCAGCTCACCGCCGGCGGCAATCCAACCGTCACCCAGGCGAGCAGCGCGGCGCAGTGCCGGCTTGGAATGCCCACCCACCAGAATCGGCGGGCGCTGGGTCGGTACCGGGCAGAGTTTAATTTCCGGCAATTGGAATATCTCGCCCTGGTAGCCAAAGTACTCGCCACTCATCAGCCCATTGACGATTTCAATGATTTCGTTGAGGCGCTTGCCGCGGGCCTCCCAGGGCACGTTAGTCACCTCAAAATCCTCGGCCCAGGGGCTAATCCCGGCGCCGTACACCACCCGGTTATTGGTGATCACCTGCAGGCTGGACAGCGACTTGGCCAGCAGTGCCGGTTGGTGCAGGGCGGTTTTGTGCACCGAGGTGCTGAAGCGCAGCTTTTCGGTCTTGCCCGCCAGGTAGGCCATCAGCACAAAAGGCTCGATAAAGGGCTGGCCATCGAGGAACTCGCGACTGCCATCCTTGTTGTAAGGGTATTTTGAGCTGGCCTCTTTGGGATAACAGATACTGTCGGGCACAGTCACGGTATCAAAACCGAGTTTCTCCGCCTCCAACGCTAGCGGCGCATACTGCTCCGGGGGACACATACTGTGGTGATAGCCAAATCTCATAGCGACATCCAATTTATTGTTGTGTAAACGGGCTTCACTATACGGCTGGCGGCCATAATCGGTGTTCATCCAAATAGACGAGTGCTCGGCGCAGACTAGAAGCGGGCAGCAGGGAAGGCGCTGTCATTTTTTGGTAATCTGGACGGTATTGCTAATTCAATGGGTTGAACAAGGCCGATATGACCGCCACCGCGATAAAAGACAACCGCAGTTTTCGCACTCGAGACGCGCTGATTCGGGCGGCGGAAACGCTATTCGCCGACTGCGGTATCGAAGGTGTTTCCATCAACACCATCACCCGGGCGGCTGGGCAGAACAACCGCAATGCGGTGCAATACCATTTTGGCAGCAAGCACGGCCTGCTGCAGGCTATTTTCGATAAACACGGTCCGGGTTTGACCGCGCGCCGGGAGGCACTGCTGGACGAACTACAAGGCGTGGACATGAGCCCGGCGCGACGGATAGCCAGTATTCTGGTATTGCCGCTGGTGGAAAAGCTGGACGACGACGATGGTGGCGCCGCCTATGTGCATATCAGCGCCGAACTGATAGTCAGCAATACCCTGAGTTACACCCTGCCGGAGTCGGCGGTATTTCAGTTGCCCAGAGAAACCAAACTGGTGACGCTGATGTGTGAGGAACTGCGGCACTTCACGCCAGAAGTGCTGCGACAGCGCGTCATGCTGGCCAACATCCTGGCTTTTCACGGCATTTCCGATCACGCCCGGCTCAGAGACAACCCAGCCCTGGACGCCCTCAGCCGCGATACCGAATTTATGGCCAGCAACCTGATCGACAGCGTCGCCGCCATTCTCGATACCGCGCCGTCGGCGCGCACTCAATCACTGGCGGGAGGTTCGTAACCCTTCGATGCGTTTCACCTTTCTGGGCACCAGCGCCGGCGCCCCTACCCCCCACCGCAATGTCACCGGCCTGGCCCTGGCCATCGACGACAGCCGGGACTGGTACCTGTTTGACTGCGGCGAGGGCACCCAACACCAATTGATGAAGTGCCGCTACTCGGCGGCGCGTCTGCGGGCCATCTTTATCACCCATGTTCACGGCGACCACTGCTATGGCCTGCCCGGCCTGATCGCCAGCGCCAACATGAGTGGCCGCAAGGCGCCACTAACGGTGTGTGCGCCGGACGGCATCGAACAGTTTATCGAGGCGGCGTTTCGCTTTACCGACATCCGCGAACTGCGCTTTCCGCTGCATTTTGTGCGCAGCGATGCGCCGGATTTCAGCTACCAGGACGGCCACCTCAATGTCAGCTCCACCGCCCTGTCCCACCGGGTACCCTGCTTTGCCTACCGCGCCGAAGAAACCACCCCACGTCACTTGCTGGTAGACAAACTGGAGCGAGACGGCGTACCCCGGGGGCCACTGTGGAACCAGCTGCAAAAGGGCGACGATATCGACCTGGACGATGGTCGCCACTTTGCCGCTGGCGACTATAGCGAAACAGCCTGGCTACCCCGCAGCGTGATTGTCGGTGGCGACAATGACCAACCGGCACTGCTGACGGAGGCCATGCGCAACAGTGACGTACTGATCCACGAAGCGACCTTTACCGAAGACGTGCTGGCCAAAGTCGGCCCCCAATACATGCATAGCACCGCGGCCATGGTGACCAAGGCCGCCAGCGACGCCGACATCAAGCACGTGGTGCTAACCCATTTCAGTCAACGCTACCGCCTTAAGGGCGGGGATCACGTGGAGCACACCATTGCCGACCTGGCAGCCGAGGGCGCCGCTCACTACACCGGTAATCTGGTGATGGCCGAGGACCTGACCAGCTGCCACCTTACCCGGGAGCGGGCCTTGGAAGTCTACCGAAAGGAAGAGGCCTGAAGGCTAGAGCGCATCCAGCTGCGCCTGCAATTGCTGTCGCGCTCGCTGACGATTGTGTTCACCGGGAATCACCACCACCGGCGCGGCCTCATCCGCTAGCGCGGCCAGGCTCTCGGTCACCACCTGCTCCGCACTCATCCAATCACTGTCGGGGATAGCAATGAGATCGACATCGCCGTAATCGCGGCGATGATGGAAATCACTGCGGGTGTAGCCCGGGCACAAACACTGCACCGCGATTGGCTCTGCCGCCAATTCTTCGGCCAGCGAGCGAGACAAAGACACCAAAAACGCCTTACTGGCATTGTAGACCGCTGCCGTCGGCGTACTTAGAAACGCCCCTACCGAGGCAACATTGATCACCGTGCCGCGCCCGGCCTCCCGCATAAAGGGCAGCGCGCCGCGGCACAAAGCCACACTGGCACTGCAGTGCAGGGCGATCATCTGTTGCTGCAACTGCAGGTCACATTCAGCCAGCACAGCGCGATTGCCAAAGCCGGCGTTGTTGATAAGAATCGAGACTGGGCCCTTTTGGCGTATCGCTTCCAGGGTACGAGCGACACCCAGCGTGGTGCCCAGGTCCTCCACCAGACAGTGCACCTCCACGCCCTGATCGCCAAGCTCCGCCGCCAGTGACGTGAGCGCTTCCTCGCGTTGGCCAAGCAAGATCATCCCCTTGCAGCGCGCCGCCAATTGCAGGGCGTATTGACGACCTATGCCAGAGGACGCGCCGGTGATCAGAGCAATGTCTTTCATGGTGGTTTATAGCCTTTTATCAGAGGTTGAGCTTTAATCGGGCTGCAACGGTACAGAGAGAGTAAAGATGGGCATCTTAGAGGAATTTAAAAAATTCGCCATCCGCGGCAATGTCATCGACATGGCGGTGGGGATTATTATTGGCGGTGCCTTCAGCACCATTGTCAAAAGTTTAGTCGCCGATGTGATCATGCCACCGATCGGTCTCGCCCTGGGCGGCGTCGACTTTGCCAATTTAATGTGGGTCATCAGCGAGGGCACCACACCCGCCCCCTACCTCACCGTTGCCGACGCCAAGGCCGCCGGCGCTGTAACCGTCAACTACGGTCTGTTTATTAACTCGGTGATCAGTTTTGTGATCGTCGCCTTTGCGGTGTTTATGCTGGTTAAAAGCATCAACAAAATCCGCGAACTGGAAAAGAAAGAAGCGGAAGAAGCCGCTCCCGCTGCCCCTACCACCAAGGATTGTGCTTACTGTTTCTCCAGCATCGCCATCGCTGCGACACGCTGCCCGCACTGCACCTCAGCGCTGGACTAATTCTTCTCTGTCAGGCACAAGGCCGCCAAATCGGTCTCGGGCATCGCCTTACGCAATTGTTTGCGGTTGGCCGAGACTACTTCCCGGCAGGCAATAGCCAATTGCGCATCCGCCTCGCTATCGGGGACGCCGGCCAGCACATAGAGGTGACGCCGGGGACTTTGGGTTTTTTCCAGCACCCGGATGCCATCAAAACGCGCCACCACCGACAAATTGTCGGCCTCCGGCAAGGTCAGCCGAGTGGCCGGGGGCAGCTTGCTCAACAACTGATCCCGGCCCGCCTCCAGCAATTTTCCGGTCACCGCCACCATCGCCGCTTTGCCAGCGAGCCGGTTTTGCAATGAAATAGAGGGCACCCGACTCTTGTCGCCAACAGCCGTGTACTGGGCGCCATCAAACAGGGGCTCGTCGCATAACCAGGCCGGCGCCTCGCCGCGATCACTATCGGGAAAGGGGCAGGCCAAAACCAGGGGGCTGGCAAGCAGCAGCGCCGCACCAGCAGCCCGGGATAATGACACCACAGCGGCGCGTTTGGCGAGTTGAATCAATGACATAGTTGGCGTCCTGTCGTGCTCCGTAGTTAAAATGACGAGCCCGGTTGGGCAAGAAACTCCAGTTCCTCGTCACTGCTCTCCCGACCCAGTATGGCATTGCGGTGGGGGTAACGGCCAAAACGCTCGATAATGGCATAGTGACGCCGGGCAAAATCGAGGTTGTTCTCCCGGCCCAGCGCCTGGTATAGCAGCAGCGATGCCCGCTGAATCGCCAGCGACTCGCTGTGCATATAAGGCATGTAGAGAAAGGCGCGCTGATCGTCACTCAGTGCCCGGTCGGCACCGTGGCGAATGGCCTCCTGGGCCAACACCAGTGCCTGCCCGTCCTGGGCAAAGGCCCGGGGCGAGTCCCTGAACAGGTTGCGGGAGAACTGATCCAGCACCAGAATCTCCGCCAGCCTTCCCTCGTGGCTGTGGCGCCAGGAATAGAGCTCACCGGCCGCAGCGGCGCGGTGGATATCGGCAAAGTGCTCGGCTATTGCGGCATCCAGCTCATCGCTTTTGCTAAACCAGTCCTTGGCGGACAGGGTGTCAAACCAGAAATCTAAAACAGTAGAAAAATGCATCGTCAATCGAATTGCCTAGTCAGCCCGGCAGAATACCTTATTGCCACAGCTTTTCACTAACTATTGGACCTAGGGCCTGTTCACACTTATTGCTTTGTGCCTGCTGGAGGTCATTTTTGCCTCCAGCTAGGCGGAGGAAGCGCAGTTTGGTCATTCCAAATAAGCGACCGACAACAACGCTGGGGGCAAAAATGGCCCCAGCCCTCCGGGTTGTGGCTAAAAATCCACCACTCTTCGTTGTTCGTCGTTCATTTGGAATGACCAAACCTCTCTCCTCACGCCTCGATTGGCGAATTTTTAGCAACAACAGGTCCAATGCAATAAGTGTGAACAGGCCCTAAGTCGCCCCCTCCGGCATTTTCCGCGACGGCGCAGTGTCGGGCTGCTAAAATGCCCGCCATGACCCCGAACCTCAACATCACGGCCAAGCCCACCTATGCCTAAAGCCAAACCTGTCGATTTTGAACACGCGTTGGACGAGCTGGAAAAACTGGTACAAAACATGGAATCCGGCGAGCTGAGCCTGGAAGACTCCCTCAAGGCCTTTGAAAAAGGCATGCAGCTTAGCCAGGACTGCCAACAGGCCCTGGCCGACGCCGAGCAGAAAGTCACAGTGCTTATGGAGAAACATCAGCGTGACGGCCATGACAGCGACGATGCCTGAGCCCATTAATGCGGCGTTTAGCGACTACCTGACTCGCTGCCAACAACGCATTGAAGCGGCCCTGCCGGCACTGCTCGGTCAGGCAGGCAGTGAATTCTGCGACGGCGATGCACAGCAGGCCTTGTCGCGGCTGTTTGATGCCCACCGCTACGCCCTGCTGGGAGGCGGCAAACGGGTCCGAGCCAGCCTGGTCTACGCCACCGCCGACGCCCTGGGTGTCAACCAAAACATAGACGCGGCGCTGGACACCCTGGCCGCTGCGGTGGAGATGATCCACGCCTATTCACTGGTCCACGACGACCTCCCTGCCATGGACGATGATGACCTTCGCCGTGGCCAGGCCACTTGCCATATTGCCTTTGACGAGGCCACCGCCATCTTGGTGGGCGACGGCCTGCAAAGCCGTGCTTTTGAGCTAATCAGCGACTGCCCGAGCATCCCCGCCGACACCCGCCTGGCCATGGTGCGCCTGCTGGCTGCCGCCTCGGGTCCACGGGGTATGGTGGGGGGCCAGGCCATCGACCTGGAGGCCGTCAACCGCGAGTTGGACCTGAATGGCTTACAGACCATGCACCAGCTCAAAACCGGCGCGTTGATCCGCGCCGCAGTGGGCCTGGGCGCCCTGGCCGGAGGTGCCAGTGCCGACCAACAGCAACAGCTGGATCGTTACAGCCGCGCCATCGGACTGGCCTTCCAGGTGCAGGACGATATTCTCGATGTCGAGAGCAGCACCGAGACTCTGGGTAAAACCCAAGGGGCGGATCTGGCTCGCAATAAACCCACCTTCCCCTCGCTGCTGGGCATGGCTGGCGCCAAGGCACTGGCCAGCGAGCTGGATCAACAAGCACAGAGCGCCCTGGCCGGCTTCGGCGAGAGTGCGGCGCCGCTACGGGCGCTATCCCGCTACATTATCGCCCGCCAGCATTGAGTCTTGCCGCACTGGAGCCGATAGCAATGCCAACAGCCGGTGAACCTTCGGTCTCTGCATCCCTCAAACACTTGCACCCTCGCAACACGCTCTCTGCGGCAGCGTTTGGCATTGCCCGCCACCGCCGCAGGGCGTTACCGTGGCATTACTGCCGGCTATAGGGCCGAGCGCAGACTTTTGGTTTACAATTGCCGCCTTGAACCGACTCCGAGCTCGTCGATAGATGTTTAAAGAAATTCCGCTCCACCGCCCAACGACGCCGCTGCTGGACACTGTTGCCAGCCCGGCCGACCTGCGCCAGCTGGATGTCGACGACCTGCCACAGCTGGCCCACGAGCTGCGGGAGTTCCTGCTTTATACCGTCGGTCAAACCGGCGGCCACTTTGGCGCCGGCCTGGGCGTCGTTGAGCTCACCCTGGCCCTGCACTACGTCTACAACACCCCCAACGACCGGCTGGTATGGGATGTGGGACACCAGTGCTATCCCCACAAGATTCTCACGGGCCGGCGGGAGCGCATGGGCAGCATGCGCCAGGGCAACGGCTTGGCCGGCTTTCCCAAGCGGGACGAGAGCGAGTACGACACCTTTGGCGTGGGCCACTCCAGCACCAGCATCAGTGCGGCGCTGGGCATGGCCATCGCCGCCCGCCAGCAACAACTGGATCGCCACACCGTCGCGGTGATCGGCGATGGCGCGATGACCGCGGGCATGGCCTTTGAGGCCATCAACCACGCCGCCCACACCCGCGCCAATATGCTGGTGGTGCTTAACGACAACCAGATGTCGATCTCCAAGAATACCGGCGGTCTGAACACTTATTTCTCTAAAATCTGGGCCTCCAAAACCTACAACCAGATCCGCGATGGCGGCAAGTCGGTACTGAGCAAGCTGCCCCGCTCCGCCACTGAAATCGTCGCCCGGCTGGAAGAGTACATGAAAGGGATGGTATCGCCGGCGCCCTTGTTTGAGGAGCTGGGCTTTAACTATATCGGTCCCATCGACGGCCACGATCTGGATATGTTGGTGCCCACCCTGCGCAATATCCGCGAGCTGGAAGGCCCGCAGATGCTGCATATCATGACCCAGAAGGGCAAGGGCTTTGCCCCCGCCGAGGCCGACCCGGTGGGCTTTCACGCCATTGCCAAGATCGAGCCCAAAAAGGGCCCGGCCTCGACCAAGCCGAAGAAACCCAAGTACCAGGACATTTTCGGCGCCTGGCTGTGCGACGAAGCGGACCGGGACGACAAACTGGTGGCGATTACCCCCGCCATGTGTGAAGGCTCCGGCATGGTCACCTTTGCCAAGCAATTCCCGGAGCGTTTTTACGATGTCGCCATTGCTGAGCAACACGCCCTGACCCTGGCAGCGGGCATGGCCTGCGACGGCCTCAAACCGGTGGTGGCCATCTACTCCACCTTTTTACAGCGCGCCTACGACCAGTTGATCCACGATATCGCCCTGCAAAACCTGGATGTGGTATTCGGTATCGACCGGGCCGGCCTGGTGGGCGAAGACGGCCCCACCCACTCCGGGGCCTTTGACCTCAGCTACCTGCGCTGCATCCCCAATATGGTGGTAATGGCGCCCTCCGACGAAAACGAAACCCGGCAGATGCTGCACACCGGCTATCAATACCCCGGGCCTGCGGCGGTGCGCTACCCCCGGGGCACCGGCCCCGGCGTCGAGCTGGTCAACACCCTGACCGCCATGGAAATCGGCAAAGGCCTGCTGCGCCGGGAGGGCCGGGAAGTGGCCATCCTCAACTTCGGCAGCCTGCTGACGGTCGGGCTCAGCGCGGCAGAAAATCTCGACGCCAGCGTGGCCGACATGCGCTTTGTAAAGCCGCTGGACACCGCGCTGATCGACCAACTGGCCGACGGTCACCAACTGCTGGTCACACTGGAAGAAAACGTTGTTGCCGGCGGCGCCGGCAGCGCCGTGGTGGAGTACCTGAATCAGCAGGGCCGCTCAGTGCCGGTGCTGCAATTGGGGCTGCCCGACCGCTTTGTCGATCACGGCAATCACGGCGAGCAACTGGCATCGGTGGGCTTGTCGGCAGAAGGGATTGAGCAGCAGATACGCCAACGCCTGGCGGCCCTGCATGACCCGCGGGCCGTCATCAGTTCGGTAAAATAAGCGCTGGTACTGCGCATACTAAAGAGAGCACGCGCCAATTTTGCGGCGCGCGGCTAAAGCCCGCTAGAACAAATGCCCTAACTTGCCGGATTTGGTGGCCAAATACTTGGCATTGTGGGGGTTTTGGCCGGTTTGTAGCGGCAAACGCTCCACGACGTCGACACCCTGGTCAGTGAGAGCCTTCACCTTGCGGGGGTTGTTGGTCATCAAGCGCACCTTGCCAATATTAAGGTGCTCGCACATCACCTTCAGCAGGCTGTAATCCCGCATATCGGCACCAAAACCCAGTTTTTCGTTGGCTTCGACGGTGTCTGCGCCTTCGTCCTGCAATTTGTAGGCGCGAATCTTGTTCATCAAGCCGATGCCCCGCCCCTCCTGGCGCAGGTAAAACAACACCCCACGGCCTTCTTCGGCAATTTTCTCCAGCGCCGCTTGCAGCTGAGCACCGCAGTCGCAACGCATACTGAACAGGGCATCCCCCGTCAGGCACTCAGAGTGCACCCGAGCCAAAACTGGCTGCCCGTCACTCACATCGCCCAGGGTCAATACCACGTGCTCCTTGCCGCTCTCAGCGTCTTCAAATCCGTGAATATCAAACACTCCCCAGGGGGTGGGAAGCTGGGAGGATTCTACAAACTTCACCGACACGGGTGTCTCCAAATCTAACCGGTCGCGCATTCTAGCAGCACCGCCCGAATCAGGCGAATCCAGAGGAGCTTAAGTGATCGAAATTGCCACTATCGCCACCGCCGCGGCGCTGCTGGCAGCAGCCCGACGATTAAAACTGGGGCGTCAGGGTCAGCACACTGCCGCGCTCTTCCAGATCCACATGCTCCAGAAAGGTCATGCCCAGCAACACCAAATGGGGAAAATCACCGTCGATGACTACCGCCGGCACATGGCGATGGGTAATGGTGCCCAGGCGCACGGTATCCAGCGTAATGCGGTAGCCGCTGCCGGTCCCTGAGGCCGTCGCCACTCGGGTGGGCTGGCCCTGGCGATACTCGATACCCAGACGTTTGGCGTCCAGGCTGCTGAGGGCCACCACATTGGCGCCAGTGTCCACCACTGCATCCACTGAGCGGTTGTTAATATAGATACTGCTGCGGTATTCGTTATTGCGATTGCGATGCAGCACCACCGGCTCGCCAGTCTGATCCCGGTAGTTGGCGCCCACCGAACGGTTGAGGGTCAGGGTGTGGCGCTCGCCCTGCCACTCCACCACCGCCTCCCGGGCAGTGGCGGACAATAAACGCGCGCCGCCGGGGTGAGTTTGCCCCTCCCGCACCAGTTTGCGTAGGCCATTAATTTCTAACAGGGCGGCGCCCTGAAACAAGCCTCGAACCACGATACTCTCTCCCGCCCACGCCGCCGACCACGCCATCGCAGCGCACACCATGAACAGGCTGGCCAGCAGCGTCCGGGTTGTCATGCCAGCTCAGCCTCAGCGTGCAGACTCATCAATTGCTCCACTATCTGACGGGGATCATCGGCCAGGGTGATCGCCGTAATCATCGCGCAGCTGCCCACCCCGGTGCTGAGGACCTCGGGAGCACGCTTGCCATCAATTCCACCAATCGCCGTCAGCGTGTAGTGAGGCCCCAACAAATTGACCCAGCGCCGCAGTTGATTGACCCCTTGGGGCCCAAAGGGCATATCTTTACTGGTGGTGGGGAATATCGGGCCGATGGCGATATAGCTGGGACGCAGGCCGTGGGCCCGGGCCACCTCGTAATAACAGTGGGTGCTGACACCAAGGCGCAGCCCCGCGGCGGCTATGGCCGCCAGATCAGCGCTATCCAGATCGCCCTGCCCGAGATGGACGCCGTAGGCGCCCGCGGCGATAGCCTGCTGCCAGTGATCGTTGATAAAGACCCGCGCCTGATGCTCCCGGCCCAGTGCAACGGCGCGCTGAATCTCCGCTTCCAGTCTTTCGCCCTGTAGGTCTTTGGCTCGCAGCTGCACAGTTTTTACACCCCACTGCAAAAGTGTCTCGACCCAGTCCGCGGTTTCCACCACCGGGTACAGGCCCAGTGGCCCATCGCAGGAGGCAAAGGCCGGCGTTACCGAGCTGGCCAGGTCGCGACTGATACAGGGGAAGTCTGCCAGCCGCTGAGGCCAACCCACATGCCCCACCGGCCCCGGGCCACCCCCCAATTGCACCGCCATGCGCAGGCCCTGGGATACATAGGCCTTGGCAATCACCAAGGCGTCCCGCAGGTCAAAGCCCTTGGCCATCAGCGCGGCAATGGCGGAAGACAAAGTACAACCGGTGCCGTGGGTATTCAGGGTGTCGATATTGGGCCCGCTCAACCAAAAGCCATCCTGGCCATCGGTCCAGTAATCGTGACGTTGGCTGTGCCGTGTACTGAGGTGGCCGCCGGTCAACAGCACCGACCGCGCGCCCATGGCAACGATATCCGCCGCCGCCCGCTCGACCTGCTCCAGGCCATTAATCTCCCGCCCCAACAGAATTTGCGCCTCACTGAGATTGGGAGTCAGCAGGTCCGCCCGGGGCAGCAGTTTTTCCACCAGTACTTCGCTGACGCCGTCCTCCATCAACTCACCGCCACTCGTAGACACCATCACCGGATCGCAGACCACAAAACCCCGGTAGTCCTCCAGATACTTGGCCACCATCTCCACCACTTCGGTGCTGCCCAGCATCCCCAACTTGATGGCATCCGCCTGTAAGTCACTGTCCAAGGCATTGATCTGGGCGGCCATGGTGCGCCGCGGCGTCATCGACACCTGCCCCACCGCAAAGCTGTTTTGCGCGGTGATGGCGGTGATCACGGTGCAGCCGTGGACGCCAAAGTCGTGGAAGGTCGCCAGGTCTGCCTGGATGCCGGCGCCACCACCGGAATCCGATCCGGCGATACTCCAGGCAATGGGTTTGCTGTGGGTCGCTGCCATAAAGCCTCTATGTTTATTCCCGATCGTCACAGTATACCTGCACACGCCGATCCCCGCCGTCATCTGCTCGTCATATTCGATATCTAGCATTCGGGCCCGGTAACGATTCTATTTATGCGCTCACTTCCGATCATCACACGACGGCGCCCCGTCTACGCCCTGCTCGTCGCCCTGCTGGCCGCGCTACCTGTGCTGGCGAGCCTGTGGCTGACAAACCAGCACTTTGAGCCGATTAAACTGGGGCATTACGACAGCTATCGCTGCGCGACTGGCGGTGACGGGACCCTGCCAACCTTCAAGGTGCTGACCCTGACCTCCCAGTTGGCAATAGAGCTGGCGGACCGGCTGTGCGACAGCGACATCGTGGGCCGCCACTACCAAGCCGTGGACATTAGCTGGCACCCGCGGGCCTTTCTCCGCGCCGAACACCTGGTGGAGGGGCGCTATCAACTGTTCTGGAACCGCCGCCATATCGTCGAGGGACTGACCCCCGACGCCCACACCTACTACCTGCCCATCATCGATTCGCCCCGCTATTCACTGCACTGGGTGAGCCTGAACAGCCCTCCCCAGCTTACCCAGGCCTACCTGGCCGACAAGGTGGTCGGCTTCTCCCAGGACCAGCAGAGCCTCAGTTTCTATCTGCGACCGATGGCGGCGCTAACCGCTGCCGGCATCGAACTCGCGCCACAACAAAAGCGTTTTTACCCGGGCTTCAAAGGAATTCTCAAGGCCTTCCTGGCGGGTGAAGTGGACATCATTAGCAGCACCGGCGGCGGCCTTGAAGGGCTAACCGAAACCGAGCTGCACTTTACCCTGATGGATGACGACGTCCCCTCGGGGAGCTGGTTTCTACAGCGCAGCCACTACTCCCCCGAGCTGGCCTGCGAGCTAAGCGAGGCCCTGCAACTGTTTGATCAGCTGTTCGAGGGAGACTCCACGCTCACGCCAGAGGGCTGCCCGTGAACCGCGCCCTGAGCAAACGCCTGCTGACCGCGAGCCTGATGGTCATCCCCGCCACGGCCCTGCTGACAGTGTTTATCGTGTGGCAGGCGCTGAACACCCTGTCGGAGGATTTGCGCGCCCAGATTGACCAGCGGCTCCCCAAAGCCATTGTCGAGGCCAGCGTTAACCTCTATGACTACCACCGCCTCAACGATTTGCTGGCCCAGCGGATCAACACCGACCTCAGCAAGTTGGATCCCCAAAACCTACTGAGCCCGCTGACCCAGTGCCGAGCCCGAGTACTGCAACTGCGCGGCAACCCCTACACCGAAGCTCTGCAGCCCGGCGTTGTCGATCGCCATGTATTGCTGGACTGGCAACTTGGAGAACAGCAGGAGTCCCTGACCCTGGGGCTCGACTGCAAGGTCAACTGGCCTGTCGCGCTGAGCCTGCCCTTTGGTCTGGCCATGCTCGCCCTGTTCATTGCGGCGCAGATATTGCCGCCACTGCCACCGGGCCAGCGACAGATCTTTGACCGCCTTATCGCCAGCGGTATCAGTCGCGATCGCGCCCTGGAATTGAGCCACCAGCAGCGGCTCTACAGCCCTACCCAACAGCAGGCTTTGGCGCTGCTGCTGGCCCGGGGCTGCGACCCCCTGGAGGCACTGCGCAGTGTCTCCGGCCGGCAACTGGACTCGGCGGATTGCCTGCAATGGCTGGAGCTGGCTGTGGATCTGCTGCCGGGGCAGAGCTCGGCAGCGCTGGATATTGCCGAGGCGCCACCCCACCTGCACTTTGATACCGGGCAAATGCGGGTCTGGGCCCACGGAGTGGAAATTGGCCTGCCAGCCACACCCTACTTTTACTATCTTTGGTATGCCCGCCGCCGGAGTGCCGGCCACCGGAACGCCGGCCGCCGGAACGACCAAAATGACGACGACGGGGGCTGGTTCGTCAACCCCCCCTCCAACCGCCCCGACCACGACAGCGCCAAAGAACTGAGCGAATTAATGGAGAGCCTCGGCGGCCATCAGAAAGCCATCAACGATTTGCAGGAAAAAGGCCTGCGGGCCAAAACCCTGGACCAGAATCGCAGCAAAATTAAAGACGAGGTCACCCGCCTACTTGGCGAGCAACTGGCGGCGCCCTATCTCTTTGAGCTGGAGAGGGATCATCGCACCGCCCGCTCCAAATATCGCCTGGCCGCCTTGCCCCAACACATCCAGATTGACAGCAAACGCCCATAACACGGGGCTTTTACAGATATCCCCAAGGCGTTTAGAGACATCTTTTTCACGGTTTCGACATACAAGACACCCACAATTCCTCCCGCATCACCCAGTTACCGTTGCCTTTTTAACCTGCTCGGGGCTCTAGCAAATCTGGCGACCACTGCCGCTTTCTGGGCCCCCGAGAATTAGAGCGCCGTCTGAGCGGCCCGTCCCAAACATTTAGGAGACACACTTAATGAGAGCCTTAGACTTTCGCAAAACCTTGCTGTGCTCGGCCATCGCCCTGGCCAGTGGCGCCGCCGTCGCCCAGCAACCTGCCGCGGACGCCAAACCGGACGTCGAGGTCGTTACCGTTGTCGCCGCCCCCATCAAAGACAGCCAGCAGGCCGCCCTGGAAGCGAAACAGATGGCCGACAACTACGTCGATATTATCTCCTCCGACACCATCGGTCGCTTCCCCGATCAGAACCTGGCCGATTCTCTGGGCCGCCTGCCCGGTCTGGCCATCGAGCGGGACCAGGGCCAGGCCCGCTACATCAACTTCCGCGGCGCCCCTTTCCGCTACACCAGTATCGCCTTTGACGGCATCGACGTGCCCGGCGCCGATAACGGCCGGGTGCCGCGCTTTGACAGCTTTCCCTCGGTGATCACCAGCCGGGTCGAGGCCAACAAGGCGATTCTGCCCAATATGCCCGGCGAATCCGTCGCCGGCTTTATCAATATTCACACCTTCAGCCCCTTTGCCCAGGAGGGCTTCTCCTTCGCCGGCGATATCGGCATGGGGGAACAGAAACTGGGTGGCGGCGATATCGACAAGTTCGGCCTGCGCGGCGCCTGGTCCAACGACCACTTTGGCGTGGTGCTGTTCAGCTCGGCAAACAGCCGGGAACAGATCACCGACAACCGGGAATACGACCTGGAGCGGGACGACAACGGCGAGCTGGTGGTCAACGAGTTGGATTTCCGCAGCTATAAGATCGTGCGGGAAGACAGCGCCCACGGCGGAACCTTTGAATTCCGCGGCGACGGCACACTGCAACGCGCCTTTTTCTCCACCCTGTACAGCGAGTTTGTCGACAAGGAAGAGCGCAACCAGTTTGTGTTCACCTTTAGCGAGCCGGTAGCTGGCACTACAGCCAGTGACCGGGCTGCGGCAGTGTCGCGGATGCTGGAATACGGCCGCTACGAAAACTCCACCTTCACCAACACCCTGGGCGCCGACTTACAGCTGGGCAACTGGGTGGTAGAGGGCCGCTACAACCTCACCGAAACCGAAGCAACAACCTACCTGCCGATTCCCCGCAGCATGGGCGCTGCAACGACCGCGGACTACGATTTGAGTGACACCGAAAATCCCAAGCTGTATCTGGCCGACGACCTCAACGACCTGGCCTACAATATGACCCTGGGCATTCTTTACGGTCAGTCTCTCGAGGTCGACGTCGACAAATTCAAGCTGGATGCCGAGCGTGACTTTGAGTGGTTTGACTTGGGCGCCACCCTGGAAATTGGTCTGCAACTGGACCAGCGGGAAGCCGATGGTTACGTGATCGGCAGCCCGTCAGTGGCGCCTTTCCCGGCGTCCATCAATATCGACGATTTCAACACCGGTCGCCGCTGGGATGCCAAAACCAGTAACACCATTGGCGGCACCTACTACAACAACAAAGGCCTGCGCAAAGCCTGGCAACAGGCTGGTCTGGGGAGCATTGAGCCCAGCCCCGCCGACCTGATCGTCATGGACGAAGACATCCTCGCCCTCTACGCTATGACCACCACCCGCTTTGCCTGGGGTAACATCGTCGCCGGTGCCCGCATCGAACAGACCGATTACACCAGCGAAGGCACGGTGGACGGCGAGAAAATAGCTGTCGACGACGACTTCACCAATATTCTGCCCAGCGTTCACGTCAATATTGATCTGGCTGACGACTTGAAGCTGCGTATCTCCGGCTCCACCGGTGTCAACCGGCCAACCTACGACGAGTGGCGTGCGGCGGCGTCCGTCGACGTCGCCAACGAGGAAGTCCGGGGCGGGAACCCAACCCTCGACGCCGAGGAAGCCATAGGTATCGACACATCACTTGAGTGGTACTTCGCGCCCGCCAGCATCGCTTCAGTAGGTGCCTTCTATCGTCAGATAGACAACGTGATCTATGCCGACAGCACGACCATCAATGGCGGTATTTACGTGCCCAGCGAGCAGGGTCAGGAATGGACTTACACCGGCGCAGTCAATGGCGACAATGGCGAAATGAGCGGGATCGAACTGAACTTTATCGGCCACGCCGTCGACCTAACACAGACATTGGACGGCTTTGGTATCAGCGCCAATATGACCTTACTCAACAGCGAGTTTGAAGAATTGGACGGCACAAAGTCTGATCTCCCCGGCACCTCAGACATGATTTACAACGTGTCGCTGTTTTACGAGAACTTCGGTTTGTCCACCCGAGTGAACTACCAGTACCGGGATGAATGGGTGTCGCCCATCGAAGACCCCAGCGAAAAGTGGGGCGAGCAGAAACGGGTTGACTTGAGCGTGAGCTACGAACTGCCCTTCGACTTCGATGGCGCGCGAATGTCCGTGTACTTCAACGCCAACAACCTAACTGACGAAACCGACGTGCGCTACGCCGGCAATGGCACCATCAACCAGTCGGAAAGTTACGGCCGCCGCTACCTGCTGGGCGCACGGGTGAATTTCTAACTCCGGCCTCGCTTCGAGTAGACTTAACAAAAAGGATATCACCATGGATCGATTGATCAGCAACAACAGCGCGGGCCTCGCCCGCGCAGCACGCCGCCACTCGCTGGCGATTGGATTACTCTCGGCGCTGACCCTGGGCCTGGGACTTGCCGGCTGCGCCAGCAGCGAGGTATCTCCACAGGCCGCTCAGGCAACAGTCAGCCAGGACAGCATCTCACAACACAATGCCGCGCTGGTGGCCAGCGACGAGCGGGTGCTGAAACTGGAGGGCAGCTCTAACTTCCGGGATATGGGCGGCTACATGACCGTGGACGGCAAAACGGTTCGCCGCAATATGCTGTTCCGCTCCGGCGCCATGACCAGCCTCACTGCGCAGGATATGGCGGCGCTGAATCAAATGAATTTCAGTGCAGTGGTGGATCTGCGCTCCAGCGATGAGCTGGAGCTTTACCCCAACCGCTGGGTACAGGCCAGTGACGATGTAAATTACATTAATCACGAATACAGCATGCTGGCGATGATGGGCAAATCCATGCCCAAGGGCGACATGGATGAGGCCGCCAAAGAGGCGATAAGCAAAGACCCTTCGCTGATGATGGCTAAACTCTACCGCCACCTTCCCCAACAGCTGCAGCCCCAGCTGCGCCTCTACTTCAACGAATTGCTGGAGGCCGATGGTGCTGTGGTGGTGAACTGCTCCGCAGGGCAGGACCGCACCGGCTTTACCTCGGCAATGATTCTCAGCGCCCTGGGCGTGCCCCGCGAGACCATTCTCAAGGACTACCTCCTATCCACCCAATACCGCCGCCCCAAAAACGAGAAAGGCGACGTTGACCTAAAGCAAGCGGCCAAAACAAATGCTTTCGCCAAGATGATGCTGGGCTATAGTAAGAGCGGTCATTCCGACAAACCCAACCCTTTGTATACTGCCGATGGCACGCCTTTTTTAAGTTTTGCATTTGAGGAGATCGAAAGCCGCTACGGCTCGGTGGAGGCTTACCTGGACCAGGCCATCGGTGTCGACGCTGAGGATATCGCCACGTTACGCGGGCGTTATCTAGACTAGGCCGCATGGACCGGCGGACAGGTAAAGCGCTGTCCGCCCTACTCGATTGGAAGAACATCGCGAACGTAGGGCGGACAACGCGGTTGTTGTCCGCCTCAAGCCACTCAGAAAACGCCTTATTCCTCCCCACCTTATATAGAATAAAATAATAAAGCCGACCTAGATTAAAGCATTTGGGTATTGGACTTGGCCGCCAATCTCACCGACCCTATCTATATCTAACACCAATATAATGCCGCTTAGTACACACCACCCTGCCGCCAGTGTCGTAACCCCTGCAAGGTTGCAAGATCACCGGCAGTGGGTAGCTCAGCCAAGCGGGAGTGCTGCTGGAGACTGGAGAAAAGAAAAACGCCGATTAACCGCGAGGACCTTGAGCATGGAGCAGCACCTATCAGCCAGAGCAAGCGCGCCAGCACCCGTCAATGACCGACGGGCCAAACAGCTCCCACCCATTCCGGATGACTACCGAGAACATCTGACCGATGCACAATGCGCCGCCATACACCAAGCGGAGAATTTCGCCTGGTCGCTGTGTTTTGTTCGACGACCACTATTCCAGGAGCGAGTCACCGTGCTCCAAAACACCGATACGCGGCACTATGCCCAGCTCGACGAAGAGGGCAACCTAATCTTAAAGCACGATCTGATTATCAGAGAGTAGGGTAGGGCGGACATCGTTTATGTCCGCCGGCATGCCGCCCCAAGCTATTGGTGCCAGAAAGGCATGCCAAGCGTGGGGGTCGACGGAGAAGCAGTTTGGCGTTCGGGCATGGCGCCGGCTAAGTAAGCACTGCGACCGGCGTTGACCGCATCCCGGAATGCCCCAGCCATGGTGATGGGATGATTGGCTTGAGCCACCGCAGTGTTGAGCAGTATGCCGTCGTAGCCCAGCTCCAAGGCCTGCACCGCGTGGGAGGGCTTGCCGATACCGGCATCCACAATCAAGGGCAGCTCGGGGATGCGATCGCGAATGGCCTGTAAGTTATAGGGATTCATCAGGCCCCGTCCGGTGCCGATTGGCGAGCCCCAGGGCATCAACACCTGGCAGCCTACGTCCCGCAGGCGCTGGCAAATCACCAGGTCGTCGGTGCAGTAAGGGAAAACCTTAAAACCTTCGTTGATCAGTATTTCCGCCGCTTCAATGGTGCCGACTGGATCCGGCTGGAGGTTGTAGTCATCCCCCACCACTTCCAGCTTTATCCAATCGGTATCGAACAGCTCCCGGCTCATTTGCGCCAGGGTCACCGCCTCTTTCACGCTGTGGCAACCGGCGGTATTGGGCAATAGTGTGAGATTCAGTTCCCGCAGCTGATCCCAAAAACCACCTCCGCCTTGCTGTTCAGGCGACTGACGGCGCAGAGAAACCGTGACGATCTCCGAACCGGAAGCCGTAATCGCGTCTTGCATGACCTTGGGGGACGGATACAGGGCCGAGCCAATCAGCAAACGACTACTGAACGTCTGCCCGTACAAAGTCCATGTATCGCCATTATCACTCATACTGACACCTTAAGTTAGCTGCTCTCTAGCCACCCTGAACCGGCGCCAACACATCCACCTGATCGCCGTTACTGAGCTGATAATCGCCGTAACTGGAGCGGGGTACAAAATCGCCGTTGACAGCTACCGCCACCTTCTCGCATTGAAATCCCCAGTCATCGAGGTGACTGGATAGCGGCTGGGCCGGATCGCACTGTTTATCTTCGTTGTTTACACTTACCGAGATCATGATACTTGGTTTCGTATTGGTTTATCCTGGCGGACAGATAAAGCGTTGTCCGCCCTACGCCATCGTATGTGTAGGGCGGACAACGCCTTTCATGTCCGCCGCTCAACCGCAATATCCAACTTCCCCAAAGCCTCTTCCACCACCTTTGGCCCCAGCAAATAGCCGTGGCGATGCAAGCCGTTGACCCGCATCAAGCCCGGTTCGTCCAGGACCACCGGCAAGTTATCCGGCATTGCCGGCCGGCAGTGAACCAGACTCTCCTCCACCACCGCCTCGGCAAAACCACTGTGCACCGTGTACAGAGCTGACAGCAGCTCCAGGCTGGAGCGCACTGTCACTGGCGCCATGGACTCGCTCTCGATTTCAGTGGCGCCAATCACATAGCGGTGGTCGGAGCGCGGCGAAATATAGAGCTTGTAACGCGGGTGCATCAATCGCACCGGACGGGACAGACTGACCTCCGGCGCCCGCACCCAAAGCACCTCGCCCCGCACGCCCCGCAATTTACTCAGGTCAAGTTTTGCACCGATGCCGCGGCAGTCTATGACCTGATCAAAGGATTGGGCATTGCCATCGCACTGAACACGGCCAGGGCCGATGTCCTCCACCGGGCTGTGCTCCCGCCACTGACCACCGAGTTTTTCGATAGCCTTATCCAGGGCGTGCAACAGCTGGCGATTATCCAGATAGCCTTCTTCCCGCAGGTAGAGACCACCATGAAAATGCTCACTCAGCGCCGGCTCCAGAGCATCCAAGCCGGCACGATCCAGCTCCTCGACCTTGTCCATATGGTCCGGCACCGCTGCCTGCAGGGCCTGACGCAGCTGCTGCATACTGGAGCGGTCCTGTTCGTGGGCCACCGCGATACTGCCACTGAGGCCAATCGGCACGGTAATTCCTGTCAGTCGCTGCAGATCTTGCAAGGCCTTCGGCCACCAGTCCAGCGCTTCCCTGCCCCAGTCAAACACCACTCGTTCGGCGTGGACCACTTCGGTGTAGGGTGCCAGCATCGCTGCGGCGACCCGGGCCGCACTGCCCTCGCCATCCCGGCTGCCCCGCTCAAACAGGGTCACCGTCACTCCTTTTTCAAGAAGCTTCCAAGCCAGCAGCCGACCGATCAGGCCGGCGCCGACGATAGCGATGTGCTGTGGCATAGCCATTTTCCGTTCCGAACAAACGGCGGACAGCGTAAGCGTTGTCCGCCCTACACTTTGTGGTAGAGCTCGCTGCCCTGCTCTTTAAACTCTTCCGACTTTTTCTGCATCTCGGCTTCCAGTTCAGCTTCTTGCTGATCGGCGTAGTCCCGCACTTCCTGGCTGATTTTCATCGAACAGAATTTAGGGCCACACATCGAACAGAAGTGAGCGACCTTGGCCGACTCTTTGGGCAGGGTCTCGTCGTGGAAGGCCCGGGCGGTATCCGGGTCCAGCGACAGGTTGAACTGGTCCTCCCAGCGGAATTCAAAGCGCGCCTTGGAGAGGGCGTTGTCCCGAACCTGGGCACCCGGGTGCCCCTTGGCCAGGTCGGCGGCGTGAGCGGCAATCTTGTAGGTAATGATGCCGGTTTTCACGTCGTCTTTGTTGGGCAGCCCCAGGTGCTCCTTGGGCGTGACGTAGCAGAGCATGGCACAGCCATACCAGCCGATCTGGGCAGCGCCGATACCGGAGGTGATATGGTCATAGCCCGGTGCGATATCGGTGGTCAAAGGCCCGAGAGTATAGAATGGCGCTTCATAGCAGTGCTTGAGCTGCTCATCCATATTCTCCTTGATCATCTGCATGGGCACGTGACCGGGACCCTCAATCATCACCTGTACATCGTGTTCCCAGGCCTTTTTGGTCAACTCGCCCAACGTGCGCAACTCACTAAATTGCGCCTCATCGTTGGCGTCAGCCACGGAACCGGGGCGCAAACCATCACCCAGTGAGAAGGACACATCGTAGGCCTTCATGATTTCACAGATTTCGTCAAAGTGGGTGTAGAGAAAGCTCTCTTTATGGTGGGCCAGACACCACTTGGCCATAATCGATCCGCCCCGGGAGACAATGCCCGTTACCCGCTTGGCGGTCATCGGTACGTAGCGCAGCAGCACACCGGCGTGGATGGTAAAGTAATCCACCCCCTGCTCGGCCTGTTCGATCAGGGTATCCCGGAACACTTCCCAGGTTAGGTCCTCGGCAACGCCGTCGACTTTCTCCAGCGCCTGGTAGATCGGCACCGTGCCCACTGGCACCGGCGAGTTGCGGATAATCCACTCCCGGGTCTCGTGAATGTTTTTACCGGTGGACAGGTCCATCATGGTGTCGGCGCCCCAGCGAATCCCCCAGGTCAGCTTGGCCACCTCTTCCTCAATGGAGGAACCCAGCGCCGAGTTACCGATATTGCCGTTAATTTTGACCAGGAAATTGCGGCCGATAATCATCGGCTCCAGCTCCGGGTGATTGATATTGGCGGGGATGATGGCCCGGCCCCGGGCAACTTCGTCCCGCACAAACTCCGGGGTAATCTCCTTGGGAATACTGGCGCCAAAGGACTGACCGGGGTGCTGAAACGCCAGATCGCCGGATTCCCGGGCCTCGGCCAACGCCATGTTCTCGCGGATGGCGATGTATTCCATCTCAGGGGTGATAATTCCCTGACGGGCGTAGTGCATCTGGCTGACGTTCTTGCCCGCCACCGCCCGGCGGGGCTTGCGCTTGAGGTCAAAACGCAGCTGCTCCAGGCTCAAATCGGCGGCCCGCTTGCGGGTGTATTCAGAGGTATCGCCAGACAACAGTTCAGTGTCGCCGCGATCGACAATCCACGGTTCCCGCAGCGGCGCCAGGCCCTTGCGGATGTCGATCTCAGCTTTGGGATCGGTGTAGGGGCCCGAGGTGTCGTAGACCCGCACCGGTGCATTGGGCTCCAGGCGGGTACTGCCGTCGCTGTCCTGAACCGGCGTGGCGGTCAGCTTGATTTCCCGGAACGGCACCTGGATATCGGCGCGGCTGCCTTTCAAATACTGTTTAGAGGACGCGGGCAGCGGTTCCACCGCCGCTGCATCGACTTGGGCGGTTTCCCGCAGCAGTGGATATTCAGATGAGCTCATATTTCCCCCTATGCACACGTTTACACGGGCGCGCAGCGAGGAACGATCGGCAGCAAATACAGACGGATTTTTACTGGTGACGATCTTGTTCCCTACGCTGGCATTACCCAGATCAGGTACAACGGGACCCGCTTTCGCGATCTCAGCCCAGTGCGGTTTATTCCGCGGGGGCGCCCCGACAAGACAGGCATCAGTGTAGGGGCTGTGATTCAGATTGACAAGTGAACAGGGCTGTTCAAGCTAGACTGCGCAGCCACTTCCTCAGCATCGGCCAGCGATTCACCAACAGCGCACTGAAAATCAGTCCGCAGCCGCAAAGCTGCAGCAGCGTCATTCGCTCGCCAAACCACAGTGCCGCCAGCAGTGCCGTCCACACCGGCTCCAAATTCATGATAATGGCGCTGTGACTGGGGGGACTTTGCCCCATGGCATGGGTCTGGAAAAGAAAGCGCATACAGGTGGCAATTAAAATACTGGCCAGAAGCCAACCCCAAATGGCCGGCGGTTGCTCCAGCGCCAAGGGCTCCAGCACCGCGGCGGCCAGTCCCGTCACGCACCCGGTGACCAGCAGCTGAATCGCGGTCAGCGGCAACGCGGGGGTGCGGGCCGCAGCGTGACTGCTGAGCACATACATCAGCGCAAACATCGCCGCCGAGCCCAAAAAACAGGCCTCTGCGACACCCAGGTGAAATTCACTATCCAGCGACAGGCAGGCCAAACCAGCCAGTGCTACCGGCAGCGCCAAAAACGCTGACGGGCCGGGTCGGTCTCCAAACACCAGGCTGACCAGGGGCACCATCACCAGACCCAGGCTACATAGAAAAGAGCCCACACCGAGGTGGGTGGTCAGGCGCAGTCCGGTAATCCAAAACAACATGGCAATACCAAATAACAGCCCCACCCGCAGGGCGGCTCGCAGCTGAGCAGCATTCAGGGCCCGCAGCGATGTCCAACCCAGCGCAGCCAAGATGACACCGGCGGTGCAAAAACGCAGCGACATAAAAGTCAGTGGCTGAAAACCCGACACGGCCTCCCGGGAGAACACCCAACCAGTGCCTGCCAACATAGTCACCAGCACCAAGAGCAGGTCAGCACGAAGAGGGTGGGCCGTTTTGGATTGGGTAATGGCGGACAAGATACAGTCCTTCAGCAGCGGTTAGTCGATGGCGATCAGGCAATGGTGATCAGACAACGGTGATGGGAGCCGGCCTTACCGGCGCCGGCATTGTACAGCCTTCGGGCGAGCAACCCCAGCACGGCCCAGGGCAGCAGCACCAAAACCGCTGCGCCGCGCGCCCTTAGCCATCGTCCGAAGGCTGATTGGAGGCGGGGCCATGCTCTGGATCGAGAATACGCACCTCCCGCTGAGGGAAGGGAATCTCGATACCGTTTTGCTGCAGGGTCTCCAGGATAATCAACAGCAGATCGCCGCCCACCCGGTTGCGACCATCGTCAATACCCTCCATCCAGAACTCGACAAACATGTTGATGCCCGAGTCGCCAAAGCTGTCGATTTCGCAGTCGGGGCGCTCTTCAAAAGGCACCTTGTCACCGCTCAGCACCTGCGGGTGCTCGGCCACCGCTTTTTTTACCAACTCCACCATCGAACGCACATCGGTTTTGTAGGCCACCGAAAAATCCACCCGGTAACGCTGTTTGTTGTTTTTGTGAGTCCAGTTAGTAAAGCTGGAGGTAATGAATTTTTCATTGGGTACGACAATATCTTTGCCGTCGTAGGTCTCCAGCGTGGTGGAGCGCATATTCAACTGGGTAACAATCCCGGTGCGGCCATCCTCCAGCTCCACGTAATCCCCCACTGTCACCGAGCGGTCCAGCAGGATAATAATCCCGGATATAAAATTGGAGGCGATGGACTGTAGACCAAAACCCAGACCGACACCCACCGCACCGCCAAATACTGCCAAGGCCGTGAGGTTGATCCCCATCACCTGCAGTAGCAGCAATACCACCACCATAGTCAGGCCAATTTCAAACAGCTTGGCCAGCACCTCCCGGGTGCGGATATCCAGGGATTCCTGACGGCGGATAATGGTCTGCCCCGTCGCACTGGACACTCGACCCAGCCAAAACAACAGTGAGCCAAACACCACCAGGCGCATTACGCCGTAGCTAGACACCCGAATGTTGCCCACTTGGACGGCGACCGAATCCAACACCGCGACGATGTCATCCAGGGCACCGACCAGATGGAGGAAAATCAAGGGCGTACCCACCCAGCGGAACCAGGCCGCCACCGCCTTGCTGCGGATAGTGATATTCACAAAGGACAGGAACACCAGCAGGATGGCAATGGTCAGCGCCACCCGCATAATCCAGCCTTCCTCGGTGAACCATTCGCTAAATTCCACCGCCAGGCGCAGCATCATAATGGCGAAGACAGGGAATAAGAGCTTGCCGCAGCGGAAAGCCAGATTTTTTAGCGGGTATTGTTCCGGCGGCGAGGGCGGCGTGCGCAATACCGGCAGCACTTTGCGCACCCTGGCCGCCAGTAACCATGCAAGCACGTAAATCAGGGTGATGACCCCCAACTCACTGTAAATCTCACCCTGGGACAACATATCCAGGAAGTGAAACAACTGCTGTTCAAACTCTTTTATTGGGTTCTTATTTTCCATTCACACCGCTCTGTAAGAAATCCTAACGACTTATAAGTGGGACACTAACATTACACGCTATAGTGGAATGCCAAGGCCGATGCCTTGTCAATCAATAATCGCGGGACATTCGCCGCCACTCCCGGTATAATGCGCCGCCCTTCGATTGCGCGCCATGCAAGCGCCTTCTTCGCCGCCACAGCGGCCCGGTAACACATTTATGACCAGCACTCCCGCCGACTCGGCACCCGCGCCTGCACAGCGCTTTGACCAACTTGACCTGATCGCTCCCTTGTTAATGGCACTGGACCAAGTGGGTTACGAATCACCCTCGCCGATTCAGGCCGCCACGATTCCCGAGTTGCTGTCCGGCCGGGACCTACTGGGACAGGCGCAAACCGGCACGGGCAAAACAGCGGCTTTCGCACTGCCGGTACTGTCCCGCATCGACGTGTCCCGGCGTAAGCCTCAGGCACTGGTGTTGGCGCCAACCCGGGAGCTGGCTATCCAGGTTGCCGAAGCCTTTGAACGCTATGCCAACTTTATGCCTGGCTTTAAGGTGCTACCCATCTACGGTGGCCAGGGCTATAAAGGACAACTGGACGAGTTGCGCCGGGGCGCCCACGTCATTGTCGGCACTCCGGGCCGGGTAATGGATCATATGCGCCGCAAAACCCTGGTGCTGGATGAGCTCCGCCACCTGGTGCTGGACGAAGCTGACGAAATGCTGCGCATGGGCTTCATCGATGACGTTGAGTGGATACTCCAACAACTACCCACACAACGACAGGTGGCGCTGTTCTCCGCCACCATGCCCACAGCCATCAAGCGCATCGCTCAGCAATATTTGAACGAGCCGGCAGAAATCCGCATCCAGGCCAAAACCGCCACCGCCGAGAATATTGCCCAGCGCTACTGGCTCGCCAAAGGCATGAGCAAGCAAGAAGCACTGGCCCGTATTCTGGAAGTGGAGGAGCGGGACGCCAGCATCATCTTTGTACGCACCAAGACCGCCACCGTTGAACTGGCCGAAGCACTGCAGGGCCAGGGCCACGCCGCGGCACCACTCAACGGCGACATTCCCCAGTCCCAGCGGGAGCGCACTGTGGACGCCCTCAAGGCCGGCAAATTGGATATCCTGGTGGCCACCGACGTGGTCGCCCGGGGCCTGGACGTGGAACGGATTAGCCACGTCATCAACTACGACGTGCCCTACGATACCGAAGCCTACGTCCACCGCATCGGTCGTACCGGTCGTGCCGGCCGCAGCGGCGAGGCCATTCTCTTTATTACGCCCCGCGAGAAGCGGATGCTCTACGCCATTGAGCGGGCCACGCGGCAGAAAATCACCGCGATGACGCCGCCCAGCCCCGAGGCCATTAGCGAGCGCCGCATTGCCAAATTCCAGCAACGCATCAGCGATGTATTGAGCGCCGGCAAACTGGCGCCCTACCGCAGCCTGATCGAAGACTTCCAAAAGCAGCATCCAGATGCCGATGGGCTGGATATCGCCGCTGCGCTGGCCTGTCTGGCTCAGGGCGATTCACCACTGTTTGCCCCTCCCAAAAAGCTCGCCAGCACGGCCTCAAGCGAAACGGAGAGCAGCGCCAAGCGGAAGGACAAAGACAAGGGGCGGAAAGACACACATCGCGTTGCCACTAGCGACGAGCCGGACATGGAACGCTTCCGCATTGAAGTCGGTCGTCAACACGGTGTGCAGCCCGGCAATATTGTCGGCGCATTAGCCAACGAAGCCGGTCTCGACGCCGAGCATATAGGCCGGGTTAAGATCTTTGACGACCACAGCTTGGTGGATTTGCCCGAGGGCATGCCCAAGCCTATTTTCAAGCAGTTACAGCGGGTGTGGGTATCCGGCCAGCAACTCAAAATCAGCCGGGTTGGCGAGTCTCCAGAACCGAGGCGCAACACTAGCGGCGAGCTGCCCCCCGGCAAGCTACCCCGCAAGCGCAAAGCCCCCAGCGAGCACCGCAAATCTGCCCCCGGCGACACCAAGCGCAAATCCCTCAAGGCCAAGGCGGCGTCGCGCCCTGCCAAGCCCGGCAAAGGCAAGCCGAACAAGAATAAGCCCAAACCGCAGTAGCGGTCTGGGCTGGCCACCTAGCCCTATACCGCCACTGGCAGGTTGTTGATTTCCGTTTTCAACGCCGCAGTGGCAACGCAGATAGGAAATCAACAAACGGCTAGGTCGAATCCCTGCTTGGGAAAGTGCACATGCACCAAGTCGGTTTGTGGGTGCTCCCGGGCCACAATCCAGCTGTGGGCAGTACTGCCCACCAACTTGCCCTCGGTGGCGTCCTGGGCGTAGTCATTAGGCCCCACCCGAACCGTTTTACCCATCAGCTCGTGCTGCTTGTCGGCCTCGTCGATCGTCCGGGGCTGAGACTGCTTTGCCATTGCCAGCGCCCGATCGGCAGTGATTTCCTGGGAGTTACCGGCGCTCAGTGCGGTGAGGCGCTCGATCCAGGCCACGGTTTTGGGGAAGCGGCGAACAAAGCGCTTGCCGCCTTTGACATGGAGCATCCAAAGGGGGTGATAGACAGCAAAATCCGCCAACTCCGGCTCCGCACCCAGTAAGTATTCACCGCTTAACTGTGCTTCCACCTGGGCCAAGTGCTCTAGCGCCATGGCTTTGGCTTCTTTTTTATCGGGAGCTTGAATGGTGGAGGTTTTCGCCATTTCGCGGCGATCCACCATAATGGCCTTAAGGCCACTTAACGACACCGTCCGCAGGGCACCGACCGTAAATTTAAGGCCCACAGAGGCAATCACGCAGGCAAAAAACAGTCGACCTTCGGCCCGATCTATCCACTGCTGAGCAGACTCACTGACATTATCGGGTGACAGCGCGGGCTTATCGGCCAGCGCCGCGATTTCCCTGGCAATGGTGCGACTGTCGCAAAACACATCGGCACCGATTTGCGCCACCGGGATTTTGCGATAGCCACCGGCCAGCGCCGCCAGCTCAGGGCGGGGCGGAGCGCCGGCAGTGGTCACGGACTGCCAATCTACCCCCGCGTAACCCAGCATGGCGCGGATTTTTTGTGCATAGGGCGACATGCCGTAGTGATAAAGAATGAAGGGGGCTGAAGAATCGGACGTCATTGGGCGGGCTCCTTGGTAAGACAAAAATGCCGGTACGCAGACCACCCTATAGCAGTTTATCGGCGCCGACTATGGCACCAGTAGCAGCCTCCATTGCCCCTGGCGCCAACACCACTAGATATGCTGAACAATCAACGCCACACCCGCCGCTACCGTGACCACTTCAAACACCCGCTTGATCAGCGGATTGCTGTATTTGATGGCCAAATAGGCGCCAGCGTAACCACCCAGCAGTGAGCCCAGCAACAGCGCAGGTAACCAGCTCCACTTCACCTCGGTTTGCAGGGCCAGCGCCAGCGCACCGGTACCGTTCCAGAATAACCCCACCAAAATCATGGTGTAGGCAGTGGCGCGCTTAAAGTCGTAACCAAACCAGGTAATGAGCCATACGGTGACAAACAAGCCCGTTCCCGAAGTCAGTGAGCCATTGAGCACGCCAAGGGCGAACAAGCCCAGTGCTCCCAACAGGTAACCCTGTAGATCTCGATGACACGGCTGGTACTGCTGACCCAATTGTTTTTTAAAGTAAGAATAGACACCCAGGCCGATGGTCAGCACCCCCAGGGACACTTCCGCCAACGCTGGCGGTACCGAGAGAATAGTATTGGCGCCCACCACCACACCAGGTAGGCCCGCCGCCAGCATCAGCAGGGAAAAACCCCAGGCGGTGTGCCCCTCCCTGGCATGCTTGAGGGTGGCACCCAAGCCCAGGGCAACAGTGGCTATCTTGTGGGTGGCCAAGGCCATAGATAGCGGCAGGCCGAGAAAAATCAGCGCCGGTAGCTGCAGCAAGCCGGCGCCGCCGCCGGCCATGGCCGACAGCACATTCGCCGCCAGTGACAGCAACAGCAGCAGTGGCTGCTCAAGCAATGGCGGCAAATGATCCACTACGCCGGCGCTTATTCCACGCCTAATTTGTCGTGGTATTCCTTATTGATTTCCCGAAGCTGAGCAAGGATGGTATTGGCCACCTCCAGGCTGCCGGTCTCCAGCGCCAGCTCCAGCTGAGCCACTTGCTCTTCGACTTTTTGCAGCCCTTCGTCAAAGGTGTTTTGGTCTTCGGGGTTTACTGGCTGTTTTTGTGCAATGGCCAGCTGCGCTTTGAAGGTGTCCAGCTCAGCTTTCATCGCCTCGGCAGTCTGGCTGTCCTTCATGGCTTTATAGGCACCGCCCATACCCTCCATGGATTTGTGGAGCTCACTTTCACTGCAGCCCACCAGGACAACCAGGCACAAGGACAACACCCCGGTCACAAACTTTTTCATTCGATCTCTCCCTTTGAAAAAAACAACGATTGCAGCGCCGAACAACGCCGGAGCCAACAGCCTAACACCCAGACTTTGAGTTTTTCTTAAGGTATTAAATATAACAGCTGGAGAACCACGAAGGCATAAAAGCCCGCCAGCAGGTCGTCCACCATAATACCCAGGCCACCGTGGACCTTGGCATCCAGCACCCGGATCGGCCAGGGCTTCCAGATATCAAACAGCCGAAATAACGCAAAGCCCAACAACACCCAGAAGGGTTCAAAGGGCGTTAAAAAAAGCGCCACCCACAAGCCCACAAACTCGTCCCAGACAATGCCGCCATGGTCGTGCACACCCAGTGCCCTGGCTGTTTCGCCGCAGAGGTAAACACCGAGTCCAAAACAGGCCGCCACCACTACAATGTATGTGGCTGGAGACAATAACTGCAGCGCACACCACAGCGGCAACGCCGCCACCGTGCCCATCGTGCCGGGAGCTTTGGGCGACAACCCACTGCCAAAGCCCAGCGACAGCAGGTGAATGGGATTGCTCAACATTGAGGTGGGGATGGCTTTCATAGTCAGAAGTGTCGATAACCTGAAGGTAGGGGGTGATCCTTGCCCTGCCCGTCGACGCAGCGCAGACCAGCTGTAGCACGGGTCTCGCCAATACGGGTCAAGGGCAAAGCGAGTCGATGGGCCAAGCCGGCAATCGCCTCTCGCTGGGAAGGCGCAGCGGTGAAACACAGCTCGTAGTCGTCGCCCCCGGCCAAGGCTGTATTGTGGGGCGCTTCATCGGCAGCCAGCAGCGCCGATGAGAGCGGCAGTCTCTGTAACTCAATGTCGGCGCCCACTTCGCTGGCCTGGAGAATATGAGTAAGGTCGGCCGCCAAGCCGTCAGAAAGGTCGATCGCCGCCGAGGCAATGCCTCGCAGCGCCTGCCCCAAAACCAACCTGGCGCGGGGATACCAATAGCGCTGTAGCAATTCCCGATGGGAGTCCGCCGGTGACTCACAGTGCAGGTATGCCAGCGCCGCTCTGGCATCACCCAGGCTCCCCGACACATAGATATCGTCCCCGGCAGCGGCGCCACCGCGCAGCAGGGCAGAGCCCACCGGCGCACTGCCCAGCACCTGCACGCTAAGGGCCAGCGGCCCGCGGGTGGTATCGCCGCCGATCAGCGCCATGCCACAGTCAGCCGCCGCACGGGCCAGGCCGGCCGAAAAGGCCGCCAACCACGATTCTTCAAGCTCGGGGGCAGTCAAACAAAGGGTAAAGGCATGGGGAGTCGCACCACAGGCGGCAAGATCACTGGCCGCTACCATCAGGCTGCGATAGCCCAGCGCCTCGGCTGGCGCATCAACGGGAAAGTGCACCGACTCCACCAGGGTATCGACAGAGGTCAGCACTTGCTCCCCAGGTGGCAGCATTAGACCGGCGCAGTCATCGCCATTGGCCACACTGACGGCGGCGCTGGCGGGAAACCCGCGCCGAAAATAGGATTCGATGAGCTCGAATTCGCCCAACGGCACATTAACTCCGCGAGCTTTGCTCAGCGTCGTCGCCAGCGGCGTTATCTTTTTGGGCGCCATTTTTCTTGGCCGCGCCTTTTTCCGCGCTGACTTCCACCGCCCTCACCTCGGCCGCCACCTTATCTAACACACCATTTATGTAGCGAAAACCATCAGTGGCGCCAAAGCGTTTAGCAAGATTGACCGTCTCGTTGATGGCGACTTTGTAGGGCACATCGATACGACGCAGCAGCTCGTAGCTGCCCATGCGCAACAGCGTCAATTCAATGGGGTCCAGGTCGTCCAGCTCACGGTCGAGATGGGGTTCAAACAGCGCCTGAAGTTCGGTGATTTCGGCGGGAATGCCGTGGACTAGCTCATGGAGGAAGTCGGTATCCACATTGGCCATATCGTAGTCGCTGAGAAACTGCGCTTCGATATCGTTGAGGGCCTGGCGGGCAATTTGCCACTGATACAGGGCCTGCAAGGCGTAGTGCCGGGCTTTGCGCCGGTGCGCTGCCATTTGGCTGCGCGCCTGCTGTTGGGTTGTGCGATGTTCGGAGTAAGCCACGGTTTGCTCTCGCGTAAACTTGAATAAAGAACCGCCGCCGTGTGTTCAACGGCGGCGTAATCAGTGAAATGGAGCGCCTTACAGCTGCTTGAGCAGGCTGACCATTTCCAGCGCCGACATGGCCGCTTCTTCCCCTTTGTTGCCGGCCTTGGTGCCGGCCCGCTCAATGGCCTGCTCGATGCTGTCCACGGTCAGCACACCGAAGGCCACCGGCACATCGTGCTGCATAGACACTTGTGCCAAACCCTTGGTGCACTCGCCGGCCACATATTCAAAATGGGGTGTGCCACCACGGATCACTGCACCCAGGGCAATAATGGCGTCATATTTTTTTGACGCTGCGACTTTCTGGCATACCAGCGGGATTTCAAAAGCACCGGGGGCGCGAACGATAGTGATATCGTCTTCGCTAACACCGTGACGGCGCAGCGCATCCAGGGCGCCTTCCAGCAGGCTCTCCACCACAAAACTGTTCCAGCGGCCCACCACAATGGCGAATTGACCCGCCGCGCCGGTGAAGACTCCTTCGATGGTTTTCATAATTAATCCTTGTTGCGATTCAATTTCTGGCCAGTTTTACAAATCGTCCGGGCTGACAAACTCCACCACCTCGAGGTCGAACCCGGAGATGGCATTATACTTCACCGGCGCGCCCATCAGGCGGATTTTCCCGGCCCCCATATCCCGAAGGATCTGCGAGCCCAAGCCGACATTAAAGAAAGTGTTCTGATACTGAATGCTGTCACCCTGCTTGGGCGTTTGTAATCCGCGAGCCACATCCAGCTCGGCGAGAATATCTTCGGGGTTTTCCCGGTTGGCCAGCAGTATGACCAGCCCGCCGTGTTGGGCAATGGCGGACAGACAGCGATGCATATTCCAGCCCGAGGTGGTACCCGGTGCCTGGGTGTGCAACAGGTCGCGGATCGACGAGCCCAGGTGCACCCGCACCAGCGTGGGCTGATCGGGATCGACGTCGCCCTTCTGTACTGCAAAGTGCAGCTCGCCGGCGACGGAATCCCGATAGGCGTGCAGCGTAAACTCGCCAAAATCGGTGTTGATGGGACCGCTGCTAATGCGCTCTACGGTGCGCTCATTGAGCACCTGGTAGTGAATCAAGTCGGCGATGGTGCCCATCTTGATGTCGTGCTCGGCGGCGAAGGTTTCCAGGTCTTCCCGGCGGGCCATCGTGCCGTCGGGATTCATGATTTCGCAGATCACCCCGGTGGGAGCAAAACCTGCCAGGCGCGCCAGATCGCAGGCAGCCTCGGTGTGGCCGGCCCGGCTCAAGACGCCGCCTGGCTCTGCCATAAGCGGGAAGATATGCCCAGGCTGGACGATATCGTCGGCGGTGGCATTCTTGGCAGCGGCGGTGCGCACGGTGTGGGCGCGATCCGCCGCAGAAATTCCGGTAGTCACCCCTTCCCGGGCCTCAATGGACAGGGTGAACTTGGTGCCAAAACCAGACGCGTTGCGGTCCACCATCAAGGGCAGATTAAGCTGTTCGCAGCGCTCCCGGGTCATCGGCATACAAATCAGGCCGCGACCGTGGGTGGCCATAAAATTGATATCCTGAGGACGCACACACTCGGCGGCCATCACCAGATCGCCCTCGTTCTCGCGATCTTCGTCGTCCATCAGAATCACCATCTTGCCCAGACGGATGTCCTGAATCAGTTCTTCGGTTTTGCTAAACGCCATATTACTTTGCCTTTAAAAAGCCATTGTCGGCCAACTTGGCCAGGGTGAGACCGCCGCCCGCACTATCCGCGCCACCATCGGCGCCGTCAACAGTATGCTCGGCTCCGGCCGTTAGCAGCCTCTCCAGATACCGGGCCACCACGTCCACCTCCAGGTTTACCGTATCGCCACTGCGATAACCGCTGATAATGGTTTCCGCGGCGGTGTGGGGCACGATATTGAGGTCGAAGCGTCGCCCTTCAACCTTGTTGACGGTGAGACTGACACCGTCCACGCAAATAGAGCCCTTGTGGGCAATATAGCGAGCCAGCTCAGTGGGGGCATCGATTTGCACCCGCACCGAGCGGGCGTCCCGCGCAATAGAGGCAATACTGCCGACCCCGTCGCAGTGCCCGCTGACGATATGGCCATCAAAGCGACCGTCGGCGGCCATCGCCCGCTCCAGGTTCAGCGACTGACCGACCTGAAGCTGCCCCAACGTGCTATAGGCCAGGGTTTCCCGGGACACGTCCGCCCAGTAACCGTCGCCGGGAAGGTCCACCACCGTCAGGCACACGCCATTGGTGGCAATACTGTCGCCCAGCTTGACCTCCGCCAGCGGCAGTTTGCCACTGCGCACTCGCAAGCGCAGGTCGCCACCTTTGCTCTGTAAGGCGGCGACCGTGCCAACTGCTTCGATAATGCCAGTAAACATCAGCGTCCGTTTTTACTCATTGTTCAATGCCGGCTTGCAGTGAATTCGCCAATCCCGGCCCACGGCGCGAATATCGACAATCTCCAGCGCCTGCTGCTCAGCCATAGTGGCCATCGGCCACTGCGCCAGGGGGCGACCCGCGCTGCCCATCAGGCAGGGCGCCATATACACAAACCACTCATCCACCAGCCCGGCCTGTAAGAAGCTACCCACCAGATTGGCACCGGCCTCCAGCAAGACCTCGTTACAGCCGCGCTCCGCCAGGGCCATCATCACCGCCTCCGGCGCCAAACGACCCTGGTCATCGCCGGCCAGGTCGATAAACCCGGCGCCCCGCGCTGCCAGGGCTTCGCGCTTGGTGGCGTCCTGACTGGCGGTGGCAAACACAATTTCGCCACCGCCATCAAACAACTTGGCCGACGGCGGTGTGCGCAAGCTGCCATCGACAATCACCCGCAGCGGCTGCCGCCAGCGCTGCTCGGGACTGCCGCCAAAGCTCTCCGGCCGCACTGTCAGCGCGGCATTGTCCATGACCACCGTTTCCACGCCGCTGACAATGGCACAGCTTTGGGCCCGCAGGCGCTGCACATCGGCCCTGGCATCGGCACCGGTAATCCACTGGCTTTCGCCCGAGGCCATCGCAGTGCGGCCATCCAGACTCATGGCCGATTTGGCCCGCAGCCAGGGCAGGCCGCCTTCCATTCGCCGCACAAAGCCCTTATTCAATTCTCTGGCCTGAGCCTCCAGCAAACCGCTACTGACTTTGATGCCGGTTTCCTGCAGGCGCGCCAGTCCCCGCCCCGCCACCAGCGGATTGGGGTCGCTCATCGCCACCACCACCCGGCTAACTCCGGCGCGAATCAGCGCGTCGGCACAGGGCGGCGTTTTGCCCTGGTGACTGCAGGGTTCCAGAGTGACGTAGGCGGTGGCACCGCTGGCATCCTCGACCTGAGCCAGGGCGTTGACTTCGGCGTGGCCCTCGCCGGCCCACTGGTGCCAGCCCTCGGCCAACAGCTGGTCGTTCCGGGTCAGCACGCAGCCCACCCGGGGGTTGGGGCTGGTGGAGTCCCGCCCCAGCGCCGCCAGTTGCAGTGCCCTGGCCATCCACTCCCGATCGGACTGGGAGAAGGGCCTGTCGCCGGAGGGGGAGGTCATAGTTTTTTGAGATCGACGCTGCCTTTGAGGTCGACGCCACCCGGTTCAGCGGAGAGGCGATCGATCTCGGCGCGAAACTCATCCAGATCTTGAAAGCTGCGGTAGACCGAGGCAAAGCGCACGTAGGCAACGTGGTCCAGCGCCTTGAGGGCCTCCATGACCTGCTCGCCAACATCCCGGCTGTGGACTTCCCGCTCACCGGTAGCCTGCAAGCGACGCTTGAGATCGCTGATTTCCGCCTCGATCCGTTCGACACTGACCGGGCGCTTCTCCAGCGCTTTGCGAATCCCCGAGCGCAGCTTTTCCTCGTCGAAAGGTTCCCGGGAGCCATCGGTCTTGATGACCTTGGGCATCAGCAGCTCGGCACTTTCATAGGTAGTGAATCTCTCACTACAGGACAGGCACTCGCGACGCCGACGCACCTGCCCACCTTCGGCTACCAGCCGTGAGTCGATGACCTTGGTATCGTCAAAGTCGCAGAATGGGCAACGCATCGCAGAATGCCTCTCGCTTCAGTACTACAAGCTTAGCAGCTTGTGGCGGCGCCACTTAAGGGGCACCGCGATAAGGCGTCTTAGCCGTAGACCGGGAATTTTTTGCAGATTTCCAGCACCTTGCCCTTCACTTCTTCGATCTTGGCAGAGGCGTCACCGGCTTCCAGGGCTTCCAGCACGTCGCACATCCAGTTGGCCAGCTCGACGCACTCCGCCTCTTTGAAGCCGCGGGTGGTTACCGCCGGGGTACCGACCCGCAGGCCGCTGGTGATGAAGGGTGAACGGGGGTCGTTGGGGACCGCATTTTTGTTCACAGTGATGTTAGCCGCGCCCAATGCCGCGTCGGCATCTTTGCCGGTGTAGGGCTTGCCGATCAGGTCCACCAACATCAGGTGGTTGTGGGTGCCACCGGAGACGATGTTAATACCGCGCTCGATAAAGGTCTTGGCCATGGCCTGGGCATTGGCGACCACCTGCTTTTGGTAGTCGGTAAATTCCGGCGCCATGGCTTCTTTAAAGCTGATTGCCTTGGCGGCAATCACGTGCATCAAGGGGCCGCCCTGACCACCGGGGAAGACTGCCGAGTTAAGCTTTTTCTCGACCTCTTCGTTGGCTTTGGCCAGAATCAGACCGCCCCGGGGGCCGCGCAGGGTTTTGTGGGTGGTGGTGGTAACCACGTCGGCGATGGGCACTGGGTTGGGGTAGACACCCGCCGCAATCAAACCGGCGACGTGAGCCATGTCGACCATCAGGTAGGCACCCACTTTATCGGCGATTTCGCGGAATTTTGCCCAATCAACGATACCGGAGTACGCCGAGAAGCCCGCCACGATCATCTTGGGCTTGTGTTCCAGCGCCAGCGCTTCCACCTGGGCGTAGTCGATCTCGCCGGTGTCGTTGTTCAGACCGTACTGCACCGCATTATAGGTTTTACCGGAGAAGTTGGGCTTGGCGCCGTGGGTCAGGTGACCGCCGGCGTCCAGGCTCATACCCAGCACGGTGTCACCCGGGGCAACCAATGCCTGGTAAACCGCCGCATTGGCCTGGGAACCGGAGTGGGGCTGAACATTGGCGTAGTCGGCACCAAACAGCTTTTTGGCCCGCTCGATGGCCAGGTCCTCGGCCTTGTCCACATACTCACAGCCACCGTAGTAGCGCTTACCGGGGTAACCTTCAGCATATTTGTTGGTCAGCACGGTGCCCTGTGCTTCCATCACTGCTGGGCTGGTGTAATTCTCCGAGGCAATCAGCTCAATATGCTCTTCCTGGCGGCGCTCTTCCTCTTGAATCGCAGACCAGATTTCCTCATCAACACTGGCAACAGTCAGTTCTTTGCTAAACATGCTTACTCCCGGGGGATCGATACGGCTGGAAAAGGCGCGCATTGTACAATAAATGCGCGGATTGGGCACCGTTATTGATGCGACTTACGGGGAGCGCGCGACAAAGGATTTGCGCAAAATCAAACTCGCCAGCGCAAAGATGTAATAAACTTATAGCGATTTACGTCGATGAGGACCCAGCGATGCCTGCCATTCAAACCCTCTGCCCCAGTTGCGGGGCCATCAACCGCGTCGCGGAAGAGCGTCTGGACGACGGCCCCAACTGCGGAAAATGCCACCAGCCGCTGTTTTTAGGTAAAACCCTCAGCCTCGACGATGCTGGCTTTGCCCGTTACCAGCAGCACGAACACCTGCCCATGGTGGTGGACTTCTGGGCCGCCTGGTGCGGGCCCTGCAAGAGTATGGCCCCGGTATTTGAGCAAGCGGCCGCCCAGCGGGAACCGAAAGCACGCTTTATCAAATTGGATACCGAAAAAGCCGTCGCCAGCGCCCAGCGTTACGGCATTCGCAGCATTCCCACGCTGATGGTATTTCGCGGTCAGCAGAAGGTAGCCGAACAGGCCGGCGCCCTGCCCCCCGCCGCGCTGGCCCAGTGGTTGGACGGTTTGGGGTTGTAATCAGCCCCGGAGCAGAGTCAGGCCTGCTCCAGCTTTCTCAGTGGCATCCAGTGAATCACGCCGAACACCAGGCACAGCAGGATGCTCTGAGCCAAGCCACCGGGGTATTTCTTAAGGTGGGGAAGGGCGATAAAGATTTCCAGGGTATGGGCCACCAACAACACCACCGCCAGGTAGGCAAAAAAGGTGGTGGCGGGGCCCAGCACCGGTGATACCCAGGCGATAATCCCCAGCACCCACAACACAATGGTCAACACTTTCGCGATCATTATTTTTTTCCAGTAGCACGTAATTAAGAGAAGCCGACGATAACGGCTCTTTTATAACGACTCAAATTGGCCGCGGACCAAAACGCCGTTTTAGAGCTCCGGCACCACTTTTTCCCCCAGCTCAATTAGCGGCTCCACCATCTCTGGCTTGTCCCAGTTGTCCATGCCCACGCCAATAATCGTCCGGGTGGCACCGGCGTCTCGATAGCGCAGCAGCAGGTCGCGACTGACCTCCCCCATTGCCACCACCGAGATATCTATCGCCTCGGGGTCGCGGCCCAATTCTGCCACCCGTTTTTTGAAATTGGCAATATCGGCGGTCATATCCGGCATCGCCACGTCCACCGGCATCCAACCGTCAGCCCAGCGTGCGGCGTGCTCAATACCCACCGGCCCCATGGCACCAAACAAAATAGGCGGCCCGCCGGCCTGCTGCGGCTTGGGCTCAAACCACACCGGGTCAAAATCGATATATTTGCCGTGATATTCGGGAGCTTCATCCCGGAATAGCGCCCGGGTTGCAGCTACGGTCTCTTCCAAGCCGCTATAGCGTTTATTGAAGGGAATGTGGCTGACATTCTCAAACTCTTCCCGGTTCCAGCCCACACCCACGCCGATCATCAGCCGGCCCTCGCTCAGCAAATCCAGGGTGGCCATGGTCTTGGCCTGGGAGAACAATTCGCGCTCCATCATCAACGCAATACCGGTCCCCAGTTTGAGTTTGGTGGTCACACCCGCCGCCGCCATCAACGACACGTAGAGGTCCCGCATACACAAATAGGGCTCGGGCAACTCGCCGCCACCGGGATAGGGCGTCGTCCGACAGCGGGGAATATGGCTGTGCTCTCCCGTCCACAGCGAATCGAAGCCCGCCTCTTCAAGCTTGACTGCCAGCTCCCTGGGGTCGGGGTCCTTGGGGGTATTCATGGTGCTGAAACCGAGATGCATGGGGTGCCTCCTGAACAGTTATCGTTATTGTGCTTAGATTCATTGCCACCAGCTTAGCCCCGAACGCCGCGTCAGGGCATCATTGGGATTAGGTAGGGCGCCCCCAGTCTAGCGCGCGGTCGACAGGAGCTTACGGCGCAGGTACCACATGCCGACCAGGACTAACCAGCCAACCAGGCAAGGCAGCAAAGCCCCGGTGGTGCGGCGCTGCTCGGACATTCGGGGGGTGATGTCGATCACCGCGTCGACTCCGTTAAGGAGCAGGTTAAAGGTCAGTGAACCGGTAAACACCAGCACCACAGCCCCCACTATATAAATCACCCACAGGCCAAGCCCGACATAGTCAGACTCATCGCCACTTTCTCCAGCCACTCAACCCTCCTTGTTTACCAGCGAAACCTCTAATCAGCTTAGGATTTCTTAATGTTTCCTTAAGTTTGCCTACCTACAGTCTGCCTACACCACCCAGCAGGAAATGGTAACGGCATGAAGCGCAGACTTGTATTCCTCATTATCGCCCCCCTGATCTTATGGGCCGCCGGTCTGAGTCAGGCGGCATTGGCTTCGACTGCGGCGCCGATGTTACCGGCATCCGGTTTCAATCTGGACGATTACCGCGGCAAGGTCGTGTACTTGGATTTTTGGGCGTCCTGGTGCGGCCCCTGTCGCGCCTCTTTCCCCTACATGAACACGCTGGTCAGCCGCTATGGCAATGACCTAGCTGTAGTCACAATTAACCTCGACGAAGACGCCGATAGCGCCCGCTCTTTTATCGACCAGTTCAAACCAAGCTTCCCAGTATTTCATGATCCCAGCGGCCACGTTGCCCAGCAATTCCAGGTGGCGGGCATGCCCAACTCCTTCCTGTTTGACCGCCGGGGGCAACTTCTACTGAAGCATATCGGCTTCACCAAAAGCACACCAGAGAAGTTGGACAGCGCCATTCAACGCGCCATCCAGCCTTAGCGACTTCACCTGCCACGATTTAGCGAGACGACGATGAAAAAACTAGCTTTGTTGTTAATGGCCGGCCTCTCTCTCAGCGCCTGCAGCAGCCTGGGTGTTGAACCCTGGGAGCGGCAAAACCTGGCCAAACCGGAAATGGCGCTGGACAGCTCGCCACTGCGCTCGGCCCTGGACGATCACATCTACTTCAGCAAAGAAGCTTCCAGCGGCGGCCGCAGCTTCGGCGGCGGTGGCTGCGGCTGTAACTGATAGGGAGTCAGGAATCACGCTATGAAAACTCACCACAAAAAATCGATTCGCCTGTCATTGGCCGCCGCCAGCTGCGCGTTGGTGGGCGCCAATGCCGCCCTAGCTGAAAACGCCCACGACGTGGGTGACTGGGATGTCAGTGCCGCACTACTGTTTTACAACGAGACCGACCGGGTCAGCGCCGCAGAGCCCGTTATCAAGGCGGTCAAGCAAATAGACACCGACGAAACCCTATCGTTGAAGCTAACGCTGGACACCCTGACCGGTGCCTCGGGCAGCGGCGCTGTACCCACCGATCGGCCACAAACCTTCACCACACCCTCCGGCCATAGCAGCTATAGCGTTAAGGCCGGCGAGATCCCGCTGGACGAATCCTTTAAAGACACCCGAGTCGCACTGAATGCGGCCTGGGAGCGCCCCCTCTCCAAAGACCTCACCATGGTTCTGGGGGGGAATGTATCATCGGAATACGACTACCAGTCACTGTCGATAAACTCGTCTTTCGCCTGGGATACCAACCAGGGCAATACCACGTGGAACGGCGGTATTTCCGCTGGCGTCGACGCCATCGATCCGGTGGGCGGCAAGCCTATCGCCTTTGGCGTGATGCAGGAGGCCGATGCCAGCCAGCCACGGGATGGCAGCAGCGATACCAAAACGCTGTTTGACCTGGTGGCCGGGGTCACCCAGGTCATCGACAAAAACAGCCTTTTCCAGGTCAATTATTCACTGAGCCAATCCAGTGGCTATCTGACCGACCCGTATAAAATTATCAGCGTGGTGGACCCGGTAAGCGGCCGCCCTTTGTTCACCAATGGCAACGAGCCTAATCTCCCCAGCGTGGTCTACGAAAACCGCCCCGACAGCCGGCTGAAGCACAGCCTATATGGGCAGTACAAACGCTACATCGGCGGCGATGTGCTGGATGCCTCCTACCGCTTTATGGTGGACGACTGGGGCATTAGCTCCCACACCATCGATCTGCGCTACCGCTGGAAATTTGGCGACACCCTCTACCTGCAACCCCATATCAGGCTGTACCAACAGAGCGCGGCGGATTTCTACACCCCCTTCTTTGTGGACGGCAGCCAACCGGTGGCCGGCAACGACAAGGTCGAAGCGTCAGCTGACTATCGACTGGGGGAGTTTAACGGCTATACCTTCGGCGCCGAGCTGGGGCAGGACAACCCCAACAACAGTTGGAGCGTGGCGCTGGAGTACTACCTGCAAAGCGGTAATGAGCCAGACGGCAAGTTTGGCGAACTCAACAAGCAGGAACTGTATCCGGATGTTGACGCCCTTATGTTGCGAGTGGTGTACGACTTTTAAACCAGGGTCTCCCTCACTGCCGGGCAATACTACCGCGACATCCGGCAGAGCTTTGGCGCCCTTCCCCGGAAGTCGCGCCTTTTTTGTTCTACCCCGGTCAAAATGGGTGGCCAGTATGAAAATATCCGTTATCTACATTGTTGTTATTCTCAATTTGCTGTTGTCCAGCTCGGCCCATGCCACCGACGTGGAATCCAACGCCGAGCAATTCCTGCCCGTCGAGCAGGCCTACCAAATGACGCCGGAAATAGACGGCGATACGCTGCTAATCCGCTGGCACATTGCCGAGGGTTATTACCTTTACGGCTCTCGTTTCAAAGCCGCAATAATAGAAGGCGAGCACAGCCAATCCCTCGCTATAAAATTACCCCGGGGTAAGCACAAGCGTGACGAGTACTTTGGCGATGTCGAGGTGTTCTACCACCAGCTCAAGGCCCAACTCGCCCTGCCCACGAGAGATCCCTTCACCCTGCGCGTCAGTTCCCAGGGCTGCGCCGATGCCGGACTGTGCTATCCCCCCAACCACCGCCTCTATCGGGTCGAGCCAGACAGCGGAACCCTCACCCGCATTGATGGGGGCAGCACGAGCACTATCAACAGCGACAACGAGATCGGCACCACCCTCGACGCCGGCACGGCAAGCAGCATCGGAGTATTCTCAATACCGCAACTGCTGGCCATGGCTGCATTGGCCTTCGCCGGCGGACTGATCCTCAACCTCATGCCCTGCGTGTTTCCGGTTCTGGCGCTCAAGGCAATCGGCCTGTTGGAGAGCAGCGACAGCTCCGCCGGGGAACGGCGAATGCACGGCTTGATCTATACCGCCGGCGTCGTGGCCAGCTTTATGTTGGTGGCCGGCCTGCTTATATTGCTGCGAGCCTCTGGGCAGGAACTGGGCTGGGGCTATCAGCTGCAATCACCCTGGTTCGTCGCGGCCTTGGTCTACCTGTTTTTTATCATGGGCCTGAGTTTTTCTGGCGCCATCGAACTGGGTAGCGGGCTGACAGGCGTCGGTCAAAACTTAGTTGAAAAAGGCGGCTTAAGTGGGTCGTTCTTTACTGGCGTATTGGCCGTGGTCGTAGCCAGCCCCTGCACCGCGCCATTTATGGGGGCTTCGCTTGGCTTTGCGCTGACTCAGCCCATGCCGATTGCCTTGACCATATTTTTGGCTCTGGGCCTGGGCATGGCCACGCCCTTCCTGCTGATATCGATTGTACCGGGCCTGGGGCGCCTGCTCCCCAGGCCCGGCAACTGGATGGTCACCCTCAAAGAGATTATGGCCTTTCCCATGTACCTCACTGGCATTTGGTTACTGTGGGTACTGGGCCGTCAGGCCGGCATCAATGCCGCCATGCTGGTATTGGTGGGCTGCGTGTTTGTCGCAGTGGCGGTGTATTTCTGGAACAAACCCACCCGCTGGCACCGTGGCCTGGCCGTGAGCGCCTGTTTGGGAGCCGCACTGGTATTGTCGGGGATAACGCCGGAGACCGCTGCTATCCAGACGCCCTCCACAGAACAGAGCAAGTTCCCCCTCACTGCGGACGGCGACGCCCTGCGCTATAGCCCGGCGCGGCTATCGGCGCTGCACCAGGACGGCGGGCCGATCTTTCTCAATGTCACTGCCGACTGGTGCATCACCTGCAAGGCCAATGAAAAAATCGCCCTGGGCACCGACACCGTTAAAAACGCCATGAGCACGCAGCATATTCGCTATATGAAGGCGGACTGGACCAATCGCAATGCCGAGGTCAGTCGCTTGTTGGCCCACTATCAGCGTTCCGGTGTGCCGCTGTATGTGTTCTTCCCCGGCAGTGGCAAGCCGGCAGTCGTGCTACCGCAACTGCTGAGCAAAGAAAAAGTCCTCACGGCTTTTAAAGCCGCTCAAGGTAGTTAATACTTTTTATCGCGAGTCTAAAATCACAAATCGGCATCCAGGAAAATGCAGCGGCAACTGACTTTCAAGCATACCGATAGCGGACTGGCAGGGCAGTTTGACGCCATGGCCAGTCCCTGCGAGGTGCTGATTGACAGTACTGACCCTGAGCTGGCGCAGCGCGTGGCCGAGACCGTCGCCCAGGAGGCCTGGCGAATCGAAGGCACGTTCTCCCGCTATCGCAACGACAATATTGTCTACCGCATCAACAATGCCAATGGCGAGCCAGTAGAAGTCGATGGGGAAACCGCTCAGTTACTGGATTTTGCCCAGCAGGCCTATCAGATCAGCGACGGCGCCTTTGACCTGACCTCCGGTGTACTGCGCCGGGCCTGGAAATTTGACGGCAGCGATCGCCTGCCCGCCCAGTCGCAGATCGACTCACTACTTCAAGTCGTCGGCTGGGAAAAACTACACTGGCAGTCCCCCACCCTGCGCCTGCAGCCGGGGATGGAGATCGATTTTGGCGGTATCGGCAAAGAGTACGCGGTGGACCGCGCCGCCGCACTGGTGCTGGAGCTCACCGACACGCCTGTACTGATTAACTTTGGCGGCGATTTGTTTGCTACCGCACCCCCAGCCGGCCAGCCCCATTGGCTGGTGGGGGTGGAAAGTATCGGTGGACTGCAGTCGGCCATGATTCAGTTACAGCGCGGCGGTCTGGCCACCAGTGGCGATGCCCGCCGCTTCCTGCTTAAAAAGGGCAAACGCTACCCCCACGTTCTCAACCCCCGCACAGGTTGGCCGGTGATGGGCGCACCGCGCTCGGTGACCGTGGCCGCCAGCACCTGCATTGAGGCCGGCTTACTGGCGACACTGGCCATGCTGGAGGGCCAGGAGGCCGAAGCCTTTCTCGCCGCTCAAGAGGTATTGCAATGGGTTCAACGTTAAGCGGCGCTATCCTGATGTACTGTAAAAACGGTTTATTGCGAAAAAGGCTTGTCTCAAGAAAGAAGCCATTGCTCGCGCCCCTTATAAATGGCCGCTGCCATTGACGTCCTGATGCCAGTAAAAAATATCGCTGCCCACCTGCTCTCTGAGACCAGCTAGCACCACCTCCAGCTTATCGCTTGGCAAAATCAGCTCAAACTGCACCCGCTTCTGGCGTCCGGTCACCTGTTCGGCGATGGACAGTTGACGATTTTCGCCGTGGCCGTGAACCGGATAAGACGTGAAACCGCCGACGTCCTCCAGACTCAAAAGGTAGTCGATCAAATCGTCTTCCAAGCTCGGCGGAATAGTCAGTATCAAACGTTGCTGATTGGACATTAGGCTTGCTCCTCAGCGAGTTGGGTCTGGCGAACCAGTGGACTGTGAAAACGGCGATAAATAATTGGCAGTAAAAACAGGGTCAGCAGGGTCGAGCTGATCAACCCGCCGATCACCACGATGGCCAAGGGTTTTTGAATTTCTGACCCCGGACCACTGGCCAACAGCAGCGGCACCAAGCCCAGCGCACAGGTGGTAGCCGTCATCATCACTGGTCGCAGGCGGCGCACTGCACCTTCGGTTACCACCGTGTGAATATCCAGGCCCTTGGCCCGAAGTTGATTAAAGTAGGACATCATCACGACCCCATTCATCACCGCGATGCCCAGCAAGGCAATAAAGCCCACCGACGCCGGTACCGATATAAACTCGCCAGTCAGCCACAGGGCCACCACACCGCCAGTAAGCGCAAAGGGGATATTGGAGAGAATAATCAATGTCTGCTTCAAGGAGCCGAAAGTAATAAACAACAGCAAGGCAATCAGCCCCAGAGCTACAGGTACCACCAGCCCCAGTCGGGCGGCCGCGCGCTGCTGATTCTCAAACTGCCCGCCCCAGGCCAGCGAATAGCCCTCGGGCATATCGAGCTGCGCGGCGATGACCTGCTTGGCTTCGTCGACAAAGCCCACCAGGTCGCGGCCCGCCACATTGCTGCGCACCACGGCAAAGCGCCGCCCCGACTCCCGGGACACCCCCACCGGACCGTCGATGCGCTCTATACTGGCCAGCTCGGACAGCGGCACCACCCGGCCATCGTCCAGGGTCATCAGGCTGTTCTGCAATTGCACCACGCCGTCACCGGCGGGTTTGTCGTAGCGCAGTACCAGCGGCACCCGGGCACTCTGCTCAATGATATTGCCCAGCGGCAGCCCTTCGATTTCAGCCCGCAGACGGTGTTGCAGGGTATCGGCATTCAAGCCCAGTGCCCCGGCTTTCAGCCGGTCGACATTGACCTGTAAATACTGGGCGCCCTCATTGAGGGTGGCCGTGGTATCCACCGCGCCGTCGACATTGCCGACAATATGGCTAATGCGCTGGGCCAGGTCATTGAGGGTACTGAGGTCGGGGCCAAAGACCTTAATGGCGATATCGCCCCGGGAGCCGGTCAGCATTTCCGACACCCGCATATCAATCGGCTGAGTAAAGCCGTAATTGATTCCCGGGAATTGTTCCAACACCGCCCGCATCTTCTCCTGCAGGGCGGCCTTGTCGGCGACCTGCCATTGATCCTGGGGTTTCAGTTGCAGGAACACATCGGTCTCGTTCAGGCCCATTGGGTCCATACCGATTTCGTCGGAGCCGCTGCGGGACACAATCCGCTCGATTTCCTCGACGTTGTCCAGCAGGGCTTTTTCCACGCTTTGTACCATGCGGATGCCACTGCTGAGGTTCACCGAGGGAATCGACTCCAACTGCACAATCAAGTCGCCCTCATCCATGGTGGGCATAAACGTTTTACCCACAAAGGGAAACAGCACCGCCATCAATACCAGCAGCCCCCCGGCAAAGGTCACCACCACAGCGGGGCGTTGCAGGGCCTTGGCCAACAGGGGCTGATACAGGCTAATCAATTTACGGCTCAACCAGGGCTCTTCGTCCTGGCCGCTTTTCAACAACAGGGACGCGATAACCGGGATCACGGTCAGCGACATTATCAGTGCACCGAACAGGGCGAACACGATGGTCAGCGCCACCGGTACAAACAACTTGCCCTCCAGCCCCTGCAAGGTCATTAGCGGCAGGAACACAATCACGATGATAATCACCCCGGAGGTCACCGGTACCGCCACATCCTTGACCGCCCGAAACAGAATATGCAGCAGCGGCAAGCGGCGGGCGCCCTGCTTGGAGGGGCCGTCGTGATGCGACAGCAGCGACACCATGTTCTCCACCACCACGATGGCGGAATCCACCAGCATGCCGATGGCGATAACCAGCCCGCCGAGGCTCATCAGGTTGGCGCTCATACCCAGGCGGTCCATCATAAAAAAGGTGAACAAGGCCGACAGCGGCAGAATACTGGCCACCGTTAGCGCCGCCCGCACATTACCCAGAAACAGTCCCAGCACCACCAGCACCAGCAGCACCGCCTCCAGTAGGGCTTCACCCACAGTGCCCACCGCCAGCTCAATCAGCTGGCCGCGGTCGTAAAACACGTTCAGGGTCGTACCCTCCGGCAAGGCGGGCTGTATTTCGGCGATTTTTTCCTTCACTCCCTGCACCACATGCCGGGCGTTAGCACCGCGCAGACCGATGACCAGACCCTGCACCGCCTCGCCCTTGCCATCCACGGTTACCGAGCCGTAGCGCTCCAAAGCGCCGAGGCGGATATCCGCCAACTGCCGCAACGCAAAGGTCTCGCCATCGGCATTGCTGACACGGAGGTCGGCTATTTCCTCCAGCGAGCTCAGCGCACCCGCTACCCGCACCAGAATGGCTTCCTCGCCCTGGTCCAGGCGGCCCGCCCCATCGTTGCGGTTGTTGCGCTCCAGCGCCTCGATCAGCTGCTGAGTACTGACCTTGAGCGTGGCCATATCGCCCCGACGGGGCGCCACTTCATAGGTTTTGACAAAGCCCCCTAAGGCGTTAACGTCGGCCACGCCGTCAACAGTGCGCAGCGCCGGACGGATGGTCCAATCCAGCAGATAACGCCGTTCACTGAGTGACATCTGCTCGTTGTCCACGGTGAACATAAACATATCACCCAGCGGCGTACTCATTGGCGCCAGACCGCCGCTAATGCCAGCGGGCAGTTGATCCCAGATGTTGTTCATGCGCTCGGCAACCTGCTGCCGGGCCCAGTAAATATCTGTGCCTTCCTCAAAATCCAGAGTAATCGCCGACAGCGCGTATTTGGAAATAGAGCGCAGCATCGACTGCCGGGAGATACCCAACAACTCCACCTCAATGGGCTGGGTGATCAGGCTCTCCACCTCCTCCGGCGTCATACCCGGCGACTTGATGATAATTTTCACCTGGGTGGGAGAAATGTCCGGAAAGGCATCGATGGCGATATTCATCGCCGCGCGACCGCCAAGGCCAATCAACAACAGCGTTAACAGGCCGATCAGCAGGCGCTGGCTGAGGGAGAATTGAATCAGTCGCGACAGCATTATTCAGCGCCTCCCAGGCCCAACAACATGCCTTTGAGTTGCGCGGTGCCCTGCACGGCCACCTCCTCACCGGCTTGCAAGCCCGCGGTGGCCAGGTAGTCCTCACCCAGCGCAACCAGAGACGGACTGCGCAGTTCAAAGCCATCATCGCCCCGCACATAGACTGCGGCTTTGGCGCCAGTGCGGGTAACTGCACTGGCCGGGACCTTCACCCCCGCCCTGGTGCTGGACAGAATAAGGCTGACTCGCTGCCCAGGCCGCAGTGCCACCGGATGCTGATAACGGGCCAGTATGTCCACCCGCTGGGTAGGGGCGCTAAGTTCACGATTCTTGCTGACCAGGATTAGCTTGGCCTGGGTGTTATTGGATTCGGCAATCTGCAATTCCTGACCCAGTGCCAAACCGTCAGCCAAAGCCCCACTGATAGAGGCATGCAACCACAATGTATCGGAGCTGGTCACCGACGCCAGAGGCTGATTGGCGGAGACCGCATCACCGACGCGAACGTATTCGCGACTGAGTTCCCCAGACCGGCTCGCCTTCAGAGGGTAGTCCCCGGGCTGCAATTGGCCACTCTGCAGTTGCTTTAAGGCCTGCTCATCAAAACCGGCCTGTTTCAACTGACCCTGCCAGCCATCGCGATTGAAGGATGCCTGCTGTGCGGCGCGTTCGGTTTGCGCCAGGCGCTGCCGGGAGATAATGCCATCGGCATAGAGCTGCCGATCTTTGACCAACAAAGCCTGTTGATTGGCCTGCTCAAATACCGCTGCCAGCCATTGCTCCTGCACACGGGCCAGAGCTGGACTGTTAATGGTGGCGACAAGCTCCCCGGCCTCGACCTCGGCACCACCAGGTTGATGCCAGCGCAGTAACACGCCGTCGTAACGGGCTACCAGCTGAGAGGGAGACTCCGGTGACGGAATGATGATGGCAGGTACACGAATACCCACACTGCTATCGGCCGCAACCAAAGGCTGACTGACAATGCCCAAGCGCGCCTGATCCTCGCTGGAGAGCGGGATGGTTTCGGCCACCGCAAAGATAGGGTGCATCAGACTGGCAGAGATCAATAAGGTAAAAGCAGCCAGTGCCCGCCGGGGGCGCGAGATAAAAGAGGTCATAGGGGTTCTCCAACAGTCTGTCTTAGGGAGGAAATCAATTCGTCACGGCGCAGGGTCAGCACCTGCCACTGCACTTGGCTCTGCCGGTAGTGCTGCAGAGCCAAGATTGTGGGGCGGATATCGGACTCACCGGCGACAAAGGCCTTCTCTGCCATCTGCCACTGCCGCTGGGCAAGGTCCCGCGCCCGGGTGGCAAAGTCGATGGATTCAGCCAGTACGTCCAGCTGGTGCTCTACCTCATGCAGCTGTTGCTGCAGTTGCAGTCGGGTCCGCTTGATCTGCACATCGATATCGGCCAGCGCCACCGCCGCTTCTGAGCTGGCGGCATCGGCATAAGCACTGCCGCCAAAGGGAATCGACACACTGACGCCAAAGCTGTCCACCGCAGGTTCGCTGTCGCTGCCCCGCTCCCGGCGCACGCCCAAGGACACCGTACTGTTGCCCGCCGCCTGGTGGCGCTGCTGGGCCAGTTTTTGGACATGTTGCTGACGGCGGGTTAACAATAGGCGAAGCTGGGGGTGATATTGGTCTATCTGCCGCCGCTGAGGCAGCGCTTCAGAGAAGGTTTCCGGGCGCCGCTGCAGACCGGTAAGAGTCACGTACTGCCGCTCGGCATCCACAAGCTCCGCCTCATGCTCCAGCAACTGCTGCCGCGCAGCCAGCAGCAAAGTCTCACTTTGCATCACAGCGGCCCGGGGGATAGCCCCGGCTTTGAAACGCGTTTCGCTGACCGCCAACAAGCGCTGGGCATCGGCCACCGCATCCACCGCGTGCTGGCGCCTCGCCGCGCGGATCTTGAGCTGATGAAGCACCTGCCGCAGACGCCCCGATACCAGTAGCCGTTGATAGCTCTGCCAATCCTGGCTGCCGCTGTTAAAACTCTCGGCCAGTGCCCGGGCGTTGCGACGCTCACCCCAGCGCCACAGATCAACTGCCACTCCCAACTCACTTTCCTGCAAGCCGGTACTGTCGCCGGCCTGATCATCCCAATAGTTCAGGTTAATGCGCGGGCGATTGGCTATCAGCCCGCGACCAACTCGCCGCTGAGCTTCAGCTTGTTGTTGGTAGGCACCGCCCAAGGCCTGTTCCGGCGCCAATTGCATTGCCGCCTGATAAACCTGATCGACCGCGAGGTTCTTATCGACACTCAAATGGGGGTGCTCGCTGTGGGGGTGGGCCACGGCTTCTCGAGCTTTAACATCGGCAGGGTACGCCGGGCTGGCCGCCACCAAAGTGGCTGCTATCAAGTACAGTCCGGCAGACGGTAATAAGGCTTTCACATTGATGTCCGCAGTCAGTGAATGTGCGGCCAGACTAAAGAGAGGCTTGTCAAAAAAATGTCGACAAGGAGACGGCGGGGGCAAAATGCGCTTTTGACATCCTTTTGGCGTTTGTCATGCTAGATTCGCCAGTACCAGCAACAACAGACAGATCGTTCGCCGATGAATCTATTGATCGTGGAAGACAATCGCGACATCGCGGAAAACATTGCCGACTACTTGGAACCCAAGGGCCACCAGTTGGACTTTGCCATTGACGGACAACAGGGACTGGAGCTGGCCCGCAGCGCCGAGTTCGACGCCATTGTGCTGGATTTAATGCTGCCCAGAATGAGCGGCATCGAGCTGTGCAAGCAGCTGCGCGCCGGCCACAACCACACGCCGGTAATTATGCTCACCGCCCGGGATCAGCTCGATGACAAACTGCTGGGCTTCGAGGTGGGCGCCGATGACTACCTGGTCAAACCCTTTTCAGTGAAGGAACTGGAAGCGCGCCTGCTGGCGCTGTTAAAACGCCAGCATACAGAGGCACCGACATTGCAGGTCGCCGACCTCAGCTTTGACACTCAAACCCTGGAAGCGCGACGGGGCGATCACACCCTGGAGTTAAACCCCATCCAACGGAAACTGCTGCACACCTTAATGGAGCACAGCCCCAATGTGGTCAAACGGGCCCAGCTTGAGACGCTGATCTGGGGCGACCACCCCCCGGACAAAGACATCCTCCGCACCCACATTTACAGCCTGCGCAACGCCATTGATAAAGCCTTCGACACACCCTTGCTGCACACAGTGCACGGTGTCGGTTACCGATTGGCAGACACGACAAACAAATCATGAAAATCAAAACCCTGCGATACCGGCTTATTTTAGTCACTGCGGTGATAGTCACTGTAACCAGCACGCTCTTTGCCGGCGGGTTGCTACTGATCAAGCAGCAACTGGAAGAGGCCACCTTTGGCAAAATTGTCAGTCGACATGTGAATATTCTTTTGGACGATCCCGATCAGGCAGACTCACTAAACAACCCGCTGCTCAATGAATGGCAGTATTATCGGGGCAGCAATATTGAGGCGCTGCCCCAGCGGGTGCAAACACTGCCAACGGGTTCGTACCACAGTATCAAACTGCACAGACAGCACTATCACCTGCAAATTGTTGAGGACGCAGGAGAAAAGGTCTTTCTGCTCTACGATATTTCGGAGTGGGAGCAGCAGGAGCATACACTTCTCATGTTTCTGTTGAGCGGCATGATCATCGTGCTTATCGTTGCCGTTTATTTGGCCAGCAAAGCGGCGGACAGCGTGCTGGCACCCGTGCGTCGACTTACTCAGCGCCTGACAGAGCTGTCACCCAAGCAGCGCGGCGTCAGAATCGAGGCGGAGTTTGGCGACAGCGATATCAGCCAGATAGCCGCCGCCGTAGACAGCTATCTGGAGCGTATCGACCAATTTGTAGACAGGGAGCGCTCCTTCACCGCAGCCGCCAGTCACGAACTGCGCACTCCGCTGTCGGTGATGATTGGCGCGGTGGATATTATCGAGGCCGACTGCCCACAGCCGGCCACCCAGCGCGCCGTCACCCGCATCCGCCGGGCCTGCAGTGAGATGCTGGCCTTTATCGAGGCGGCGCTATTTTTGTCCCGGGAAGAAGATCGCACCATCAACGAGGGCGGCCCCTGTAACGTGGGCAAAGTAATAGAACAATTGATCGCCGACTTGCAGGGGGATATAGATGCCGCCCACATTGCTCTGAGCACCCAGATCCGTGACGGGCTCACTGTGCAGGCTCCGGAAAGCCTGGTCAAAATTATGCTTTCGAACCTGCTTCGCAACGCCATTGAGCACAGCCACCGCGGCAACATCGAGCTGCGCAGCGACAGCCACTCACTTGAAATCCGCGATACCGGCTCGGGCATCCCGGAGGCGGACTTGCCGCTGATATTTGATCGCAGCTATACCACCAAACCCGGGGGAACAGGCCTGGGATTAGACCTGGTGAAACGCATCTGTGATCGCTATGGCTGGGCGATCGATATTAGCAGTGAAACCGGCAATGGCACCTCGGTAAAACTGCGCTTCTAGGTGATCGTCACTGTTTACGAGACGGCTTGTTCTTGGCGGCATAGCACTGCATGACCAGAACGACAAAGTACAGCACGCCGCCAACAAGGCCAGTGTATAAACACAAGCTGTGCAATGCAGTGATCGACAGCAAGCCCTGCAAGTCATTGGTTAAGATATAGGGATACAGGGGCTGAACATCTGTGTGCATCACAGCGTCTAACACCACATGACTGTAGGTGCCGATAAAAGCGGAGACAAGGCTGACCCACCAGCGAATAGCTATCCGCCCTTGCCCTGCCACACTTGGCCCTGCCACTCCTAGACCTGTCACACCGAGAATCTGCAAAGCGCTTTCCCCGAGGTACTTACCCGTGGCCGCGGAAAACAAGGCTAGTAGTGTCGCCCCCAAAAAGGTGTGACTAAATCCGTGGACATGCCCCTCCCCAACCAGCATGACAACTAGAGGCTGCAAGTCCATAACAATTTGCGACCAGCCAAACACCAGCAAGCTAAAACTACTTTGCAACAACACTTTAATGGCAAGACCCGGGCCCATGTGAAAAGGTGTAAACGGCATTGTGCGGAGACTCACTGATCAATGGTGGCAGCAAAATACGCCAGTGCCGATTCCGCTGTGGGCATCGACTTTATTTCTGGCGACAAATACTCGGCCACGGAGCGCAAATCCTCACCCAAAATCGCCGAGCAGAAAAAGGCATAGATATGGTTTTTGGCGTCAATGCCGGGGCGGTACGCCAAAAGCAACTTCACCACATAATGAAAGGGGCTCAGTAAGGCGTACTCGGTGACGGCGATCATATCCAGCTGGTCAGAGTCGATAAGCAGGCGCTGCAGCAGGCGGCGAAACACCAGATCGTCTCGCAGCCGCGTTAGAAAATGCTCCATAAAACTCAGCAGGCACTCTCTGGGGGACGCTTGTGCCTCGGTCAGGCTCTGGGCAAAGGTATCGTCCATTCCCTGCTTTACATAGTGCGAGACGCATTGGGTGTAAATATCACTCTTGCCGTTAAAGTGGTCGTACAGGGCTCCCTTGGTCAGTTTGCAGGCGCCGGCCAGGGCCGCCATGCTCACTCCGCTGTATCCCGCTTTGGCAAATTGTGCCGCCGCTGTTTGTAATATCAATGCCCGGGTGCGCTCCCGCTTTGTTAGTACGCTGTCCTTCGACATCTGTTATTGAGTCCAATACCGCTTTTTTGCCCATGATGCGCTATCCCATTGCCAATGCACATACCGATCGGTATGTGCCGCCTGGCAGCTTAGTTTTATTGCTGGAAACAGGGGGCCTATCGGGAACAGCCCAGGAGACCCATCATGACCGCCACTATACTGAGCGCCCCACGGCCCAAACGACTCTTATCGTGCTTCGCCCTGGCTGCACTGGCGATAAGCTTTCAGCACCCAGCCCTCGCCGGGCACGCCCTGGTGCCACTGGGCTTTGGGCCTGACTCCAATGCCATGGCCGGTACCGACATGGCGTTTTCGTCAAGCCCTTCCGGGATCAATAACAATCCCGCCGGCATCGCACGAACCAACGCCCCGAAAGCGGAAGTGGCCTTTGAACCCCACATCGTCACGGCGGTTCGCCACAAGGATTCGCTGGGCAATGACAGCCGCTCCGATCATCAAAGCAGCTACCTGTTTAGCGGCGGGTGGCTGTCTCCCCTGGACTCGCTACCTGAGGTGACGCTAGGCCTAGGGGTATTTGCCCAGGGAGGGGTAGGCTTTCGCTATAACGACCTGCTAACCGAGTTTGGCAATCGAGACGATGTCTCCGCCATCCTCGGGGTATTGCGCATCGCCCCGGCGCTGGCCTATCGCGTCAACGACGACCTGCGACTGGGGCTTAGCGTCTCGGCCAACTACGCCGAAGCCGAACAAGCCGTCCTGCCCGGCAGCTCGGACGCAAACTCCGGCTTTTTTGGCACCCGCCTATCCGACCTGAGTGGCGTATCCTATTCTTGGAAAGCCGGCCTGCAATACGATGTCAACGACAACCTAACACTGGGGCTGGCTTACAGCGCCGCCACCAAACTCAACCTGCGCAGCGGCCATGCCACCGTTAACTTTGATAGCATCGGTTTGGGTCGCGTCCGCTACGGCAATGCCGAGGTAGATGGTATGGCGCTTCCCGAAGAGTTGGGCATCGGCCTCTCTTGGCAACTTTCACCCCAGCTGACCCTGGGCGCCGATTTAAACTGGTATGGATGGAGCAACGCGATAGGCTCGGTGACAACGCGACTATCCCGCCCGAAAGCAACGGCGCCCTCTGCCAAGGTTGTCAATCACGCCGACTTTGCCGGCAAAAACAACGGTTCCCAATCCATTGCCGCTCGCTACGCGCTAGACGATGCCAGAATCCTGTATGGCGGTATCAGTCATACCGAAAATGTTCTCGAAGCCCGGGGCCTGTCGCCACTCAACAACTACGTCGCCCGCTGGCATATCAGTGCCGGCTACCGCCATCAATTCAGTGACGCGTTGGCGGGGATGCTTAGCTACACCTATCTACCCTGGAACACTCGCAGCTACAACAACCGGCAACTTCCGTTGGGGGAGCGAGGCACCGAACAATTTGAGTATTACTCGGTGGTGTTCGCCATGCAGTACGACTGGTAGTTTCTCAGCCAGCAATCGCGCGGAATAACAAACCAACGCTCAGCGCCAAGCCGCCCAGGTAGGTCCCCAGGCTGCCGACAAAGCGAATCGGGTTAGGTTTGTTCATGGTGTGCGGCAGCAGAATACCGATAGCTGCCAAAATTCTAAACACAGTGACCAGAACGATGCCCCACAATTCCCAGGTGGCCGGCTGCAATTGATCGAGAATATAGAATAGCAGCGCCAGCATCGGCACATACTCTATGGCATTGCCATGGGCCCGGACGGCCTTATACAGAGTATCTTCAGGGTCTTCGCGGTAGCCGAAATTGGTTTGAGTTTTGGCTCTGGCCATTGAGACATTGAAACCCAATCCAAACGACAAGATTACCAGTAACGCGATACACAGGAGGGGAATGGACATAGTGATTCCTTGTTCAGGATCCGTATAAGCTACCAAAGATAGTAGCAAAGGCCTGTTCAGAAGGACTACTGCCCTGTAGAGCTAAACAACTTTCTCACGAAAAACATGCCTAGCACCGACAAAAATAGGTGCGTTAAGCAAACTGAGCGACGCTTTTTAACACCAGCCGCACAACAAGCGCCTGGCGGTTAACACCTGTTTTGCTAAATATTGACCGAATATGAGACCGGACAGTGTTCCTCTCGATATCAAGTAGGCACTTTATCTCGTCAATATCCAGCCCATCAGTCAACAACATCGCTACCCTTGCCTCAGCTTTGGTAAAACCAAATAGCTCACACAATGCCCGTATAGGCGCCGTTGCACACAGCTCTGTATCGCACGCGAACACCACAGCGGCGTAGCCATTTCCCAGTCCGGGAGAGGATGTCCTGAGGGACTTCACGACGAACTGTAAATCCGAGTAGTCTTTTTCCCTAGCCACCCTCAGCACTTGAACAGAGGGCACTTTCTCTGCCCCAGGTCCTGATCCCGCCACCGCTCTGCCAATGATCGAGTTTAATTTTGCGTCGGCAACATGGTCCGACAATCGTATGTTGCCATCAGACAAATCCACTTCTCGTTCGCGCTGAACCAGATCCTGAGCATTGCGATTTAATGCAACCACCTCTCCGCGAGCGTTTAAGAAGAAGGACGACAGCAGCATGTTGTCTGCAACACAAGAATACACATCCCGCTCGACTCGCAGTGTATCTACCTTCTTCCCCAACTCTAAAAATTGGGCCAGGTGGGGGCGATAGCACTCTAGCCGCGCGAATTCATTGCCACTAAGTTCCTGTCGCCTAAAAAACCACAACTCAGACCGAAAATCGACCCGAGAATCGACTAAAAAACTGCTCGACGCTCCAGGGCCACGTGGTCGATAGTTAGCACTGACCCACTGCTCGTCGTATTCAAGGGAGGCAGTATTAGCCATCCGCGTATCGCGTAGATCTACGACGTCACCACCAGAAAAACATTTAGTTGATCCATCTCTATAAGAACTGTCTTCAAGCGAATTGGCATCAGCCGACTCAATCCTGAATAACTTATTATTCCGGTCAAGGAGTTTGGAAGACACAAGCAAACACACGCTCTCAGCGCGAAACTCCGCTAACAGCGTACGCAGTAATTGGTTTACTGGACTGGGGCCCAACAGCCCTTCGTACATTGTTGCAATTGTTGCATTGCAGCTGTCGAAAACGCCTTCTGCCCGAGACACGTTTGTTGTTTTTTGCAATTCAGCCATATCTTTACTTTGCACCCGACTTGCAGCCCGACCACAACACTAGATCATACTTCACAACTGCCCTATTGATTTGGGCTAAAACAGAAACTCTGTTGCGATGAATACACAAGCAAACGCGAAAAACGAGTCTCTTTATCACGCCCATCGACTCAATCTAGATGCCCAAAGTTATAACGAAAATCCACCGAATATTGCACTTCATCAGGGCGCGTAATCGCCACATAGTTTCCGCCCTGGAGAATGGCATCTAACACCAGCAATCTTTCTTGCTCTTCCGTCAAGTTCTTTGCATTAAAAATCACCGCCCAACGCTTATCCTCGGGACCCAAGGCTAATCGCGCGTTGATCTTAGTGGTCGCCTCTTGCTTCGTTTTTTCGTCAAGATCATAGTCCAGGAAATGCTCACCTTGATGGATAACATCCAATGCAAACATTCCACCTATCCCCCAAGCGGGAACAACAGGAAAACGGATCGTAGGCATCAGACTGGCCGACATCTCTGGGTTATAAGGCAGCTCCTTCCCACTTAAATCCTGGGACGGAGCGGCGTTTTGACCACATTCGGGTAGCGCATCGTCGTCATCCCAAGTTGTGGGTCCACAAGGAAAATCACCGTATCTGGTCTCGTTAAAGCCGAGACTCCCCTGCAGCGTCAACCAAGGCAACGGGGGCAACCAGTGAAAATCCACCTCCACACCCCAGGATTCAGCTTCATCGACATTGGTGGTGTAAATCGCCGTGCCGTCAAAGATGTTCAACTGCAGATCGTTAAACTGCATCGTGTATGCGGTCGCATTTAATTCCAACGACTGATCGAATAGTCGGGTCTTTACACCGACTTCAGCAGAGAGCGCTTCTTCAGGCTCGTAGCGCAGGCTTCGGGTATGAATAACTGGCCCAGAAAAGCCCCCGCTTTTATAGCCCTTGCTCACGTTGCCAAATACAGTGAGCTCGTCAATGGGTGACCAACTTATAGCGACTTTTGGTGAAAACTCGTCCTCTGTTATGCTTCCCTTCTCATAGTAATTCTCCGAGCCGTTAGTAATGCTGGGAACAATGGAGTCGGAGTAGTTGGACTGCTCCCCATCTATGGTCTCCCTACCAAGACGCAACCCTAGTGATGCGGTCACAGAATCAGAGAGCTGCCAATCCGCTTGGCCAAAAACCGCATAGGTCTCTGATTTCACATTGACAAAGGTCTCTATAACAAAGTCCTCTCCGTCGCCAGGAGTGATGCCGATTTCGCCAAGCAAAGAAAACAGGGGGCCAAGAAACGCAGGGACAGGTACACCACGTCCTTCCGCGATCAACGGAGCCAGAGCGATAAAGCCATCCAAAACCAAAAAGTTTGACTGGCTCACTTTTGACTCGGCCCGTCCCGCAAATAGACCCAAGGTCCAGTCCATCGCCGTGCCCCAGCCAAATAGCGGCTCACTGTCTGCACTGTAGCGCAGCTCTAACTGTTGTTGTTTGTAGCGATCGGGGCCATCGGTGCGAAAGAAGCCACTGTTAACCGGGCTAAAATCGGTATCCAGCAGAAATGGTGTGTCAACTCGGGCCCAGCTCGCCAGCGCATCGATGCTGCCATTCCTAAAAAACAGGAAGTCCCCCGTATCCAGGTTCATCTTTAGGGCCACAGAATCACTGTCCCGGCTGGCGAAGGTCGGTGCGTTGGCAGAGCGAGTTTCGTTAAACTCATCATCTTCTACCCGCGGGTCTGATTGGCGAAAGGTTTGTTTTGCCGTTTCGGTTAAGTAAGAGTGCTGAAAGCCGTTTCCGACGCCTTCATAGTGAGTAGTAAAGGCAATCAGGTTCAGCTCCAATAGCTCCGTAGGAAAGTAATCGAGACGCAAACGCACCGACTCGTCCTCATACTCCTCCTTTTCATTATTACGTGCCGTGTTATAGAGCCCTAGGTACTTTTCCCGCATGCGCCAGCTGATTCGAGCAGCGAGTTTGTCTTCGACAAGCGGAAAGCTGACCGCCGCCTCATAGCGCTTACCATCCAACCTTTCCTCCGCCACATTGATGTATCCACCAAAATCGAAGGAGGGAGGAACGGTAGTAAAGTTCAACACGCCCGCGATAGTATTTTTCCCGAACAGGGTTCCCTGAGGACCACGCAGAACCTCCAGACGCTGCAAATCAAAGACGCCGTCATTTGTGAATGTACTGCGTCCATAACTCACCCCATCGATGACCAAGCCAACCGAGGGCTCTATATTTCTCGCCAAGGGCGGTGACCCAAAACCACGAATCATCGTGGAGCTGTACTGGGGATTAGACGCGGTAAACTTCACGTTAGGGGTATACTGGACCAAATCCTGGGCATCGACGATCGCCGCCTCCGCCGCCATATCTCCAGCCAAGGCAGACACCGACATAGGCACTTCCTGCAGTGTCTGCGCCCGCTTCTGCGCCGTGACCACCACCTCCTCTAACATTCGCGCACTGTGGACCTGCATCGAGAGAGCAGCACAGAAAAGCAGAATTATTCTATTTTTAAAGGGGGCCCTACAAACGCACTCCGCCAATCGGTCATATAGATTTATTATTCTAATGATCATTTTTTATACTCGAATAAATGGTGCTGCCTGTGTATATTTATTGGACTAGTGCTCCACCTGACCTAAGTTAGCGTGTATCACCGAGCCATTGATCAGCACATTTTGCGAGCACAGGTAAATCATGTCCGCCATTTCTTCCGGACGGATAAGCCTTTTTTGGGTCACAGTGCGATTCACCAAAGACTCCACAGCCTCGCTGCCGCCGACGTGGCTGGTTAACATATCGGTATCGGTAAAGCCTGGACAGACGCAACAGGTATGGATAGCCGTACCAACCAGATCCTGGCAGGTACTCCTCATCAACCCCACCACGGCGTGTTTGCTTGCAACGTAGGCAGCAGTATTGGCAACCGCTTTCTCACTGAGCGTCGAGCCGATATAAATGATTGAGGAGTGCTCTTTCATAAAAGGCAGAAGCATCCTGTTGAGGATAGATGGAGCAACAACATTGACCTCGAACGAGGCTCTCAGCGAGCAAGGGTCCAAATCGCCAACCCCACCTTTAGATAAAAAAGCCGCATTGTGGACCAATACAATCTCATCCTTGGCAGTCATTAGCTCCACCAACTGGGGCTCAATCTCCTCTTCCCATCCCGGGTATGCGAAATCGACCTCTAGGTTGACAACTCCGCTACAGGGCGCAGCACTCCTAGACAAGTTAATGACCTCGTAGCCCCTCTGCTTAAAAAACATGGTGGTCGCCAGTCCGATTCCTTTACTACCACCAGTGATAACCAGGCACCTTTGCATCGCTTACTCAGCACTCCACGCAGTGCTACGAAATGAATCACACATTCCGACCGACCCCTTCCCAATAAGGTTGACGCAGGTCTTTTTTGGAGATCTTACCGACGCTGGTAGTAGGCAGAGGGCCATCGATAATGTCTATACTGCGAGGGCATTTATACGACGCCAAACCCGCCCGACAGAAACGGTAGAACTCCTCTTCATCAAACTGGGCATCGGCCTTTAATCGGATCACAGCGTGCACCGCTTCTCCCCACTGCGCATTCGGAATGCCGATAACAGCCACCTGCAAAACAGCTGGATGCTGGGACACCACATTCTCTACCTCCGCCGAGTACACATTCTCACCGCCGGTTACAATCATGTCCTTGACGCGATCCACCAGGAACAGAAAGCCATCCTTGTCCAGGTATCCCGCGTCGCCGGTGTGGACCCATCCGTCTTTTAAGGTCTGTTGCGTTTGCTCCGGGTTGTTCCAGTAACCCAACATGGCGTTGGGACCGCTAACCAAAACCTCACCAATGTCGTTGGCTTCGCACTCATTGCCATCGGCATCTACAATCTTTAGCTCCAAAATCAGGCTGGCTTGACCTGCCGAGCGAATCTTTCCAGCTCGCTCCCCTTCCAACACGTGGTACTCAGGACGCAAGACCGTCGCGACAGGGGCCAATTCAGTCTGCCCGTAGGCTTGATAGAACTGCACACCCGGCAGTACCCGCAACGCTGCTGTCAATGTTCCCTCGGTCATTGGCGACGCGCCGTAGATGACTTTTTTAAGAGACTCGATTTTGGCTCGCTCCAGGCAACCATCTTCAAGGAGCATCGCAATCATCGTCGGCACAAGAAGAACATCCGTAACCGAATGCGCCTGTATTTTTTCTACTATCTGAGCCGGATTAAAGGCGGGGATGAAAACATGGGGGTTTCCAGAGATGGTATTAGCCATGCTGATCGCAGCATCCGCCATGTGAAACATCGGTGCCACATGCAGATAGCGAACTTCTCCCTGGCAGATATTCATCTCTGCCATGAGCGCCATCGAGCTGCTGTAATAGTTGGAGTGGGAGATCATCACCCCTTTTGGAAAGCCGGTGGTACCCCCTGTGTAGAAGATACCAAAAAGATCGTCCTTTCTTCGTCCTGCATCGCCAACAGGCCGCGCCTCAGTGATTAGATCCTCAAAGCCGAAAGCCCCTTCAGGCGTATCGCCATCTCCCATATAAATGATTCTTATATCAGCATCGATACCGCTGACTATGTCATCAACAATGCCGTAGAAGGCATCATCGACCAATAACATCGTCGCTGCCGAATCATTAAGTGCGTAAATATGCTCCTGTACAGTCCAGCGGATATTTAAAGGCACTACCACCGCACCAGACCAAGGGATGGCAAAATAGCTTTCATAATAGCGATCCGAGTTGAGGGACAGAATCGCCACCCGGTCCTCTTCTTTAATGCCCGATGCCTGAAGGGCCCCCGCCAGGCGAGAAATACGGTCCTTCGATTCTGTAAAAGTCCTGACCCTATCTCCGCATATGGTGGCTGTTTTTTGAGGGCATAGCTGCGCCGAGCGCCTGATTGGCTGAGTACAACGCATAGATCACCTCGTTGTTATGTAATTATTGTAAGTCCGGTCAACGCCGACACCATTAGTCGCTTCAGAATAAACTCATATTGCATAACGCTCAATATAAACACCGTCCTCAAATAGAGCACAATACGCATAAATATATGTTAAAAGTAACGCCTTTTAGTGTAAACGCTACAACCTACATCTACTATTGAGTTAGACTTTTTTATCATAACAGCGCATAGCAGGCGGGATTTGGTTCGACTGAAACCCTTGTTAACTGCATTCGCTTGGCCGTCAACATCAACGTTGATGCCCAACATAAAAGCCCCTACTATTGGGCCTAACATTTTTATCGAGAAGATATAGTGAATAAGGCAGCACAACCCGTGGGGCGCACACGCCTCCCGCCCGAAGAAAGACAACGCGAGATACTAAATGCGGCGAGAAAAGTCTTTGAGACCCGCGGGTATGAGTCCTGGACGGTTGCCGACATTGCCAAGGAAGTGGGAGTTGTTGAAGGCACGGTACTCCATTACTTCAAGTCCAAGAACAACCTAGTTGCTAAAGTCATAGAGCAATTCTATGCAGGCATCACTGAAGTTATGGAGCAGGGCGTACAACGCGTTACCGGCGTAAGAGAGCGCTTGCGCTTCGTTATTCACACTCACACTCAGTTGCTTTTTGAAAACGCTGCCTTATGCTCACTAATGCTGAAAGAGGCGCGGGAGGCGGAGCGTGAACTCGGCATACAAATTTACGAGCTAAGCAAACGCTACACCCAAGTCGTCACAGACATTGTTAACGAAGGCAAGAAGACCAGCGAAATTGCTGACAGCGTATCCAGCAGAATGATCCGGCATGTCCTGTTTGGCGCAATGGAACACTATTTGTGGGATCTGATATTTGACCGCTCATCGCTGGACGTCAATGATATCGCCGACGAACTGACGGATATCGTTTACTTCGGCATCGCTTATCGGGCAGATAGTGGTACCGATCCGGAAATACGACGCCTGGTGCTACAACTGCGGGAGTTAGTTGGTTAACGCACCGGCTCAAATCAAGCTCATGACGAGGTTTTGAAGTAGTCGGGCTTGCCCGCTGTCCACAGCTCACCCCACAGTTGCCCCCCGCCATCTAGCGTTAACACCTCACCGGTAATAAACCCTGAGGCATCACTGGCAAAGTATGCGCAAGCCTCGGCAATTTCCCAGGACGAGGCAAAACGGCGCATGGGATTGGAATCGGTGAAGTGGCGGACCGCCTCATCAGGATACACCTTCATCCCCTCGGTGTTGGTGATACCCGGCGCGATACAATTAATACGAATATTAAGTGGCGCCCATTCCACCGCTACCGATTTCGATGCGTAGATCACACCTGCTCTAGCAGCACAGGTGTGCGCCACTCCCGGCATGCCTCGACTAATGACGGTCACAATGTTAACAATATTGCCCGGCGCATCGAGCGCTCGCCAGTGACGCGCAGCCGCCTGCATCATAAACCAGGTGCCATTCAAATTTGTATCGATAACGGCTTTCCAGCCGTTGGCACTAAAGTCAATAGACTGTTGCGGAAACTGCCCCCCCGCACTGTTAACCAACACATCTATCGGACTACCCTGTCCGTCGAAGAAGTTTTCAACGGCACTTGCATCGCGAATGTCCAGGGAATGGCTGACTATCGAATATCCATGACTACGTATTTCTTCAACAACAGACTGCAGCTTTTGTTCGCTTCGTCCGACTATAGTTACCTCTGCACCAAGCCGGGCAAACAACCACGCCGCGGCCTTGCCGATACCGCTACCGCCACCAGATATAACAACGCGCTTACCTTCGAAGAGACTGGGGTCAAAGACTGTCTTTTGTGCCGCCAGCTGCTCAGACGACATCCCAAACTCTTGACTTTCAATCGTCATATCGCCTCTCCCGGGCTAAGCCTTCAACAGCTCACCGCTTATAATCATTTTGCGGACTTCCGTAGTGCCAGCACCGATTTCAAGTAATTTTGTCGAGCGGAACAGCCTGTTAATCTCCGACTCCCAGATATAGCCGTTGCCGCCAAAGACTTGAACAGCATTATCCAGAACCAGATTGCAGGTATTGGCACAGTACATTACCGATGCAGCTGTGCGTGCGTGAATTTCCCCACGCCCGGCCTGGGTCTCATCCACCTCTGAGACTTCAGCCAGGACGGTCCAGCAAAAGTTCTTCATCGTCTCGGTCCAGACATACATATCCGCAAGCCGGGATTGCACCATCTGAAACGACGAAATCGGCTTGCCAAACTGCTCCCGGGTTTTGGCATAGTCCACCGCCAACTCAAAGGCTCGCTCGGCGATCCCCACATTGATGGGGCTAATCAGGGAGCGCTCAAAATCTAGGCCGCTCATGACCACCTGGTGTCCTTCGTGCTCGCGACCAACAATATTCTTAACAGGCACCCGCATGTCTTCAAATACCAGCTCTGCGGTTTGGCTGCCGCGAAAGCCCATTTTGTTAAGCTTTTGCGCTACTTTGAAGCCCGGTGTATTCGTTTCAACGACAAAAGCAGTAATGCCTTTTGAGCCCTTGCCCACCTCCGTTTTAGCGTAGAGTAGACAAACATCGGCGACCGGGCCATTGGTTATGTAAATCTTGGAGCCGTTGATTACATACTCATCGCCATCCCGAACTGCCTTTGTACGCATCGAACCCAAGGCATCCGAACCGGCCCCTGGCTCTGTCAAGCCCAGGCAGCCTATCCACTCGCCAGAGCACAACTTGGGCAAATATTTCTCGCGTATGTACTCACTGCCATTGTTGTAAATGTTATTCGCACACAGATTGTCGTGGGCAACCCAAGCCAGTGCAAAGGCGTGGTTGTAGCGAGCAAAGGCCTGAAGAATCAGCCCCGCCTCAAGCATTGTCATCCCGCAGCCACCATATTGCTCGGGGACGGTTACGCCGAGAAAGCCCAGTTCACCGACCTTAGGCATAATATCACTGGGCCACCACTCCTCGTTATCCATCTTCTCAGCCAGTGGTAATAACTCGGCCTTCGCGAACTTATCAATATGGTCGAACAGCTGTCTCTGCTCACTATTGAGGGAGAATTGACTCATGAAAGTATCCTATTAATTGTTATTAAAGCCGCAGAACGCCGTAGTTGGTACCGGCAAAAGGCGCGTTCAATGAAACAGAAATCGACATAGCCAGTGCATTGCGCGTATCCACCGGATCGATAATGCCGTCGTCCCAAATCTCTGAACTGGTCGCATAGGCACTGGTGGTATTGGTGTAGTCTTCAAGCACTTCCTGCCGGATATGCTCCAGCTGTTCCGGTGTCGGTTGCTCTCCCTGACGCTTAAGCTGATTTACCTTAATTGTTGTCAGTGTATTTGCCGCCTGATCAGAACCCATGACGGCGATCTGACTATTTGGCCAGCTAAATAAAGTGCGGGCGTCCCAAGCTCGACCACACATACCGTAATTGCCTGCGCCAAACGAACCATTGGTCATAATGGTAAACTTGGGCACGTCGACACTGCCCTGCACCATCAGCATCTTGGCGCCATCTTTGGTAATGCCCTTTTGCTCGTACTCTTTACCCACCATATAACCGGTAATATTCTGTAAGAAAACCAGCGGAATATTGTTCTGGTTACAGAGAGTCATAAAGTGCGCAGCTTTCAATGTGCTGTCATTGAACAGAACACCGTTATTACCGATTATGCCAACCTTATATCCCCATATATTGGCCATACCACATACCAAGGTTTCACCATAGTCAGGCTGGTATTCTGAAAAGCGACTGCCATCAACAAGTCTCGCGATGACCTCTCGCATATCGAATTGCTTCTTTATGTCGTTGGGAATGACGCCGTAGAGCTCATACGGATCGTAGTAGGGGTCTTCAGGGGTATCTCTTTGCAGTGGATATTTCGGGGGCAACTCCCACTGCTGTACAATCTCACGACCGATCGCCACCGCTTCACGCTCGCTGGCAGCGTAGTAATCGCAGGTGCCAGACACCGATGTATGCATGGCCGCACCGCCCAGCTCATCCACCGTCACATCCTCACCGGTAGCGGCCTTTACCAAAGGTGGACCACCGAGAAACACCGCGCCCGTTCCGTTGACGATAACCGAGTATTCGCAAAGACCGGGAACATAGGCTCCCCCCGCCGTGCAATGGCCAAATACCAAAGCCAATTGCTTGCAGCCCATTTTTGACAACTGCACCTGATTGCGAAAAATACGGCCCGACATGTACTTATCGCCAAACACTTCGGACTGCATGGGTAAGAACCCACCGGCACTGTCACACAGGTGAATGACGTTAAGGCGGTTTTCAAGGGCGATATCCAGTGCACGCACCATCTTCTTGACGGTTAGCGGGAACCAGGCCCCTCCTTTATTGGAACTATCGTGGGCCACGATGACCACTTCCCGGCCGGAAACAACGCCAATACCAGTGATGCAATTCGCGCTTGGCGCTGCGCCATCGTAAGCCATATTGGCACCGAGGGAAGAAAACTCAAGGAAGGGCGTTCCTGGATCCAGCAACAAGTCCAGGCGCTCTCGTGGCAGCATTTTGTTTTGATTGCGCAAGCGGTCTATATCGCGCTGCGGGCGATCTGAGCGCGCCCGCTCCTGCCGCTCACGGAAATCCCTCACCAAATTCAAATTATGGTCGCGATAATCCCGGTAATCCTGCGAGGCAGTATTCAGTTTTGATTGTATTCTACGCACTGGGGATACCCCTATCGCTTGTCTTCTGAGTTCATTGCACTGGAGTCCGCATCAGTCTGAACGACACTCTCGCCTTCGCTGTCTGCCTCAATCACGGTTAGCAGCGCGCCCTTTTCAAAGGCCTCACCAGCGGCAAGATCGGCCACAGAGATCACGCCACTGACGGTCGCCTTTATCTCGGTTTGCAACTTCATACTTTCAATCAACAGCACAGTTTGGCCGGCCTCGACGCGATCTCCAGTGCTCGCGAAACTCTCTACCAAAACTCCCGGCATGGGCGCCCTAATTTCACCGGCACCAGCTTCGCTGCTGCGAGACGCTTCGAACTCATCTTTCGCTTCAAGCCGCCAAGTTTTGCCTGCACAGTGTACGAACAGGGTCTGGCCTTCTTGGGCAACGTGGTAGGACTTGAGATGCCCATTGACAATGATCTCGCCGCGGTGAGGCCCCAGCTCAGTGAATTGGACATCGACGGCATGGCCATCTATCTCCAACCAAATTCGATCATTGCGCTTCAGGGGTGTAACGGCGTGCTGCTGCTCACCAATGAGATAAAGTGGTTGCATAAGTTCCCCTAGTTCCGCCAGTTACCGATCGCCAAATAAGGCTCGGGCGTAGCCGACACCAGTAAGCGGGTATCACGATCGGTAAGATAGGCTGTGGCAAGTACAGCCTGAAGATCATCCTGAGATACTGATCGCCGCTCTAACTCCGAAGCCTCAGAAGCAATAAAACCAGTATCGAAGTCACCCACTTGAAATTTGGGGTGATCCAAGAGGTGCTGCAAATATTCGATATTGACTGTGACGCCAAGAATGACGGTATTTTCCAGCGCGTCCCGAAGCCGACCTATCGCCTCACTGCGCGATGGAGCGTGAACAATTATCTTTGCTAGCATCGGGTCGAATGAGGACCCAATCACCTGACCAATATGGAGCCCACTATCTACCCGAATACCGTCTCCACTTGGCTCATTTAGGTAGAGTACCTTGCCCGTTTCCGGCATAAAATTATTAAAGGGATCCTCAGCACAAATCCGGCACTCAATGGCATGCCCACTGGGCTTAAGATCATCTTGTGTAAACGTTAGACCTTCACCCATTGCCACGCGTATTTGCTCAGCCACAATATCGACACCGTAGATCATCTCTGTGACCGGATGCTCGACCTGAATTCGGGTATTCATTTCCAGGAAGAAAAACTCACCTTCCGGGGTGTATAAAAATTCCACGGTTCCCGCGCTGCTGTAGCGCGCCGCGCGGGCTATGCCCAGTGCAACCTCACAGATTTCCTGGTGCTTCTGCTCTGACAATGCCGGTGACGGCGCCTCCTCGATGACCTTCTGGAAGCGACGCTGAATAGAGCACTCCCTTACCCCTAGATGAAGCGTCGTGGCACTGTCGCCCAATATTTGCACCTCGATGTGCCTGGCACTTGGGAAGTAGCGCTCGATATAGACGCGCTCATCGTGAAAGTATTTCTTCGCCTCTGAAGCCGCGACCCGCAAACTACCCTCTAGATCCTCCAATGCGCGGACAATATTCATGCCTTTGCCGCCACCACCCGCCGCGGCCTTCACCACAACAGGGAGCCCCATCGATTCCACCGCATCCCGCAAAGCACTCAACTCGGCACTCTCTAGATCGGACGCGCGAACACTAATGGAAGGCGGCACCGGAAAGCCGTGCTTTTCGACAAAGTTCCTGGAGACGATTTTATCGCCCATCAGCTCGATAACGTCCGCCTCCGGTCCAATAAAAGTGATTTCTTCGGCGGAGAGCGCGCGGGCAAAGCCGGCGTTTTCAGAGAGAAAGCCGTACCCCGGGTGAACCGCGTCTGAGGCGCTCTTTTTACAGGCTTGAATAATCTGCGGTATGTCTAAATATGCGGCGGTGGGTGTATCGCCGTAGACCTCGATAGCTTCGTCCGCCTGTCGCACATACAAGGCATGCCGATCCTCGCTGTGAAAGATCGCAACACTGGAAATGCCCAACTTGCGCAGAGCAGAAATAACACGCAGCGCTATTTCACCCCGGTTTGCAATTAGTACTTTCTTAAATGTTGTCATAGCGGCTCTCGTTAATGTGATTCCCGATCTATTGAAGCCCACAGCTCTTCGGGAACATCCAGCTCCATATGCAGCAACGCCAAACCGTGAACCTTGCCTTGCGCGTCAACAATGAGGCTTTGCGAGCCACCACCGCGAAGGGAGTCTTCGAGAATGAAATTGAAGGCGAGTAGTTTGGGTAACTCGTAGCGGGTCACCCCGCCCAGGCAAATTTGACTGAGGCAGGATTTAACACTATCCGCCGTGAGGGTGGACGACAGAAAGTCGTAAACGGCGCGGCTTTTTGCAATGACACCGATATTACTGCTGTTACCTTTGTCGCCAGAGCGGGCGACAGCGATATCCATTAGTCTTACTGTTGGCATAGTTATACCCGCTCTACACTGTGTGAGGTAACGACATAGCGCTTATTAATCAGCGCCGGCCAATAACCGACGACCTCGGAGGCCCTCGCCCGGCCGCCAGCGAATCCTGTCACCCCCGGCGGACCAGAAGTCAGCAGTGGCGCAATCTCCTTGCCTAAGACCTCAAGGTCCCTGCGGTTATCGCCCCTGGCACCAAGGCGCATCTGGATTTCGCCGGGCTGATCAAGAGTAGGCACCACCCCCTTACAAAGAACATTGGTACCAAACAACTCGAGAAATCGGTCTTCCCTGGGGATGGCAATGCCCTGCATTTCTAAACGTTCAAATACGATATCGGCTAGCACATGGGCCTTCTCTACGGCATCGGGGCCGGATATACACAAGGTACTCAATATTTTGTAGCCATCCGCGTAGGCTACTGACACTTTATAACTGTCAGTAGGTGCCCGCCCTTTCACACCGGATACAACAACCCGATCCTCGCCATCACTACTCAGCTCCATAGCAGTGAAATCGACAACACAATCCGGGCTTAAGTAGTTCTCCGGGTCACCCAGCTCATAAAGTAACTGGGACCCGACCGTTTCTATGGATACCAAACCGCCGGTATTCTCGTGCTTTGTCACTACAAAACTGCCATCGGCTTTCGCCTCGCACACTGGGTAACCGATACGCGCAAAATCCTTCACTTGGCGCCAATCAGAATAGTTGCCACCAGTACACTGAGGTCCGCATTCAAGGATATGCCCCATGACAGTCCCCGCCGCCAGTTTGTCGTAGTCGTCCATCGCCCAGCCAAATTCATACATTAGCGGCGCCAGCACCAAGGAAGGGTCACTGGCTCGCCCTGTAATCACGATATCGGCACCGTCATGCAAGGCGTCGACAATGGATTGAGCCCCTATATAGACGTTGGCGCTGGTTATTCGATCAAAGACCTTATCTATCGGCTCACCGGTCTCCAGGTGCACCAATGGCTCACCTTTTGAACGAAGGTCATTTAGACTAGGCAGGATGTCGTCGCCTTCCACGATACCGACACTAATACCACTTAGCCCCAATTCCTGTATTACCTGCCTGGTTGCATTGAGACACGACCGCAGATTCACGCCCCCAGCATTGGCGATGATCTTGATTCCCTTCTTCTGACAAGTCGCCAGCACGTCCTTCAACATAAGCGGAAAATCAGTGGCAAACCCTGCGTCTGGGTTACGAGCTTTCTGCTTTTGCAGAATACTCATCGTCGTCTCGGCCAAATAATCGAAGGTCAGGTAATCCACCGGACCTTCTTCTACCAGCCTTATAGGGCCAAGCTTGCTGTCGCCCCAAAATCCTTGAGCGTTTGCAATGCGTATGATTCTTTCGGTCACGAATAAGACTCCTGTCACCGTCTATGTATGCTGCTTACAGTTTAGCTTGCTATATTGCCGACGCGGTTTAGTGGTGAGACCAATTAGGCTTTCGCTTCTCAAGAAAGGCACTTAACCCTTCTCTCCCCTCCGTAGAGTCGCGGATTTCGGCAATAAATCTCACGGTGTCCTCGATCATTTTCTCGTCTATGCCGCCCCGCGAAACCCGCTCTATAATTTGCTTGGCTTTGGCGAGTCCGGAAGGCGCATTGGCGAGAAGGGTGGTCGAAATCTCCGCTATTCGGGAATCAAGGCTCCCGTCCGCCACGACCTCGCTTAACATACCCAAGGCTTCAGCACGTGAAGCGCTGACTTTTTCCCCGGTCATAAATAGCCGTCTGGCCGGCTTGGGGCCTATGGTTTTCACCACATACGGGGCTATCGTCGCCGGCACCATGCCGATCTTTATCTCACTGAGCGCCAGGAACGTGTTTGGCTCGCCAACTGCGATGTCGCAGCAGCACACCAATCCAACACCTCCACCCATGGCAGCGCCTTGCACTCTCGCAATCGTGGGCTTCGGTAGATCATTGAGGACTTTCATGAGCGTCGCCAAGCGGCGGGCATCCTCTACATTTTCCTGAAAGGTGTTTTCCCCCATTCTGCGCATGTAGTTGATATCACCACCGGCACAGAAGTTTTTACCTCTGCCCTCAATAACAACCAGCCTTACCCCCGGGTTTTCGGCCGCCGCCAGCAAGGCATCGGTAAGATTAGCTACCTGGCGATCGTCGAACGCGTTATGAACCTCAGGGCGATTCATTATTAAACGCAGTTTTCCGTCAGCAGAGAGCTCTTGTACTAGTTCTGATTCGCTCATATTTTTATTCGCACCAAATACCCGGACGCGGGCCATGCCGAGCCCTGGGGGCAGCAGGAAAAGCGCTACGTTTTTCTTCCTAACTTATTTCGCGCTTTTCATACGCTTCTTTTTGGGCACACCTTTTTTGGCACCCCCAAAGGAGCCCAGGCGTGCCATCGTTTATCGAATGACCAAGCTTGTCTTTAAGCTTAATTGACTATAGCTCAATAACAAAATGACCAGCAAGACTCAATTAAGGACAGAGTTTTTACAGATAAACCCTATCAATTTGACCGGCACAAAAGACCAAGCAACAGAAAACCCATACCGGCCGCGCAAGCCATCGGCACATTTAGAAACGGAGAGAATAGGTATGTAGGAGAGGAAACGAAAAAGGGAGAGAGCGACCCCGGTCACCCAGGACCGGGGCTTGAAGAGCGGGAAGCGATACAAATGAATGGAATTAAGCGCCGAACTCTAGAGCGCCGCCCCCTAAGATGCCCGCGTACCCTCTACAGAGTTTTTGCCCATTGGCCCAACTTTCACTTCGCCCTTCAAGTCATCGCCATCGACGGTTACATCAAACTCCAAGGTCATAGCAATTGGCGTCGTAACCTTACAGTTCCACTGAGCTGAGTCACCATCGGTTTTACCATCCTCGATAAGAATCGCACCCAGCGGGGAGAGAATTTCGCCCGCCAGCTCACCACCATCCACATTGGCGCTCATTTTACCTTTCTGCTTACCCATGGGCGTGTTGAGCACGATATCCCAGTTACCAGCAATACTCATTGTTGTATTCTCCATTATTGGTTTATGGCGCGACACGCCTATCTACTCTTACAGCAGCAATCAACACTAATTGAATTCTGCTCAATTAATGTTAGCCTCTATTTAGATTGCAGACAACATGGCCAGAAAACAAAAATCGACATAAAGTTATTTACAATGCATGTCGCCCCAATTATTTCGACAACACACTTTTGCTCGCTCAACTTTTACTATTATTTTTCTTTTTCATTCAAACGCTTACAGTGCTCAGGTAATTGATGCGCCAGCTGCTTTTAAATCGCTTTCCTGAAAGGCAGCCGGTTACCACGCTTTCAGCCTTGGTTAGCGACGATGTTTTTCCAGTTGCAGCACTATCAAAAGTGCCTGCCGGCAGCGCTTATCACCTGACAATGGCTTTAGTTACCTTTTAGTAACTTTTTATTTGCCTTTCATCTTCCACAGATTTGCTATCGCGGCTTATCCACAAGCGACAGCCCAGAGTCTTTACAGAACAAGTTAGCCTACATGCCACGAAAATCAGGCACACGCCTCCCCTTAAAAGCCGCGATAGCCTCGTCAAACGAGCGGCTATTGAAGCTTTCGGCCTGAAGTTTTTTTTCAAAGGACAAATAGTCATCAATTTCCATGTGTTCAGCTTGCCTGAGCAATTCCTTTGTCCTCAGAGTAGCGGTACCTGCACAACGACAAATCTGCTCTGCCAAAAATAACGCATCACTGAGTGCCGCCCCTGGCTTGCACACCTGCTGGACCAAGCCCATCTCCATAGCTTTCGCAGCAGAAATCCGCTCACCATTCAAACACAGTGCCAGAGCTTTGCTATAGCCAATAGCTCTCACCAATAGCCAACCGGAACCAAAATCGGGGACGATAGCGAACTTAGGCACAAAGGGCAGATGGAAATAAGACTCCTCGTCGGCAAAAACAAAATCGGCATTTAAGGCCAAACCGACACCGGCTCCGATTGCTGGACCATTCAAGGCCACAATGGTAGGCATTGGCAATGCGCGCAACCGGCTGACAAGCGGGTTGTAGACCCGCTCCATCATACCCCCGACATAGCCCCCCCGATCGCCGGGGAAGCTGGTGAAATCTTTGACATTCCCCCCGGAGCAGAACACCTCCCCCAAGGCCGTAATCACCAGCACTTGAACGCTGCTGTCGGACTCAACCTCAAGTAATACTTCAAGCATCGCCTCCGCCATACTTTCGCTCAGGCTATTTTTTGTTGGAGGATCATCGATTTGAATCAGGCCAACACCGTTTTTGCTTTGAAAAGAAATCATGTCAGCCTGCTGTCTTGCTTGCCTGTATTGAAAGGGGTTATCAGTGGTGACCAATTAAAGCATGGGCGCTTGAGTTATGGTCGTTGATGGCGGCCGGTACCAGATAGCAGAAGTCACCGCTCGCTCCTGAATGGACGTCGGCTCTATAGGCTCTTCACCCAGCTTGACAGCATCGTAAGTTGACCAGCGAGGGGTGGGTATCTCAAGAACGCGGGCATAGTAAAATGCACTTTGTTCAGGCTCAAAGTCGGGGTCCTGCCAAACCGCCCACAGTTGCCCATCCCCAATATCGTTGGTATAGGTGGCGTTTTCCACATCCACCGTGTTGCCGACAGGCGGCACTTGGCCCGTAGTCTCATCCGCTATACGGCCGTCCGACAGCGCCACATTGTAGATGCGCTCCTGTGAACGCCCTTCGTCATCTACCCAGCCTTTAATAATCTGAATACGATCAAGATTACCACTGCGGGGATCCTTACTTGCCCATACGGCAAAGCTTGGTGCATCGCCCTGTAAAGGCGGTAAGTCTCCGCCCATCGGCACACCGTTTTCCTCGGCAAGGGGTATACGCTGCTCATGCTGCACTAAGTCAGCTGGATAGTTCCAGCCACCAAAAAAGCGAACCGAAATTCGCGGCCCCGATGTCGCGTAGGTCTCCTTTCTGCGCATAGCATCGAAGATCGCCTCTCGAGTGTTAGAGGTAGCCCATACTGCGGCAAGTCCGGCGGCGCCCCAGCGCCGTGATAACTGATACTGAAGCGGAAGAACCACACTCTTGCCCAATCGAATACCCGCACTTCCGTCTAGCAAGGGCAGTTTGCCGGTGAAGTTATCCTCTTCAACCGGAGTAGACGCATTGTGGCTATCACTACTGCCGATTACGCCAAACCGATACGGGTTAAACCCCTCCCGATGATCCATTTCGATCCCCAGGCGCAGGGCGTCTCTGCTATACCCGCCCTTCGCTTTCGCCTGACGGATTTTGCCCGACATCAGTGTGTCGAAGATTTCAAAATCAGCAAACTCATCATCCGGGGAAAGTTCCGGATGAGTTTCGGATGTTCCCTTGATTTGAAAAATTTCGCTGATCGGCTCATTACGCATCCGGCGCTCTGCGTAATCGCTATTCATATCTTCACTGCTAAAGGTCTTATCCCCATACATCAGTCCGTTGCTGACGTTGCCATTATGGGGAATGGCAAGATTGGCCATGCCTCTGGCTCGCTGATTCTCCAGCGCCGTCCACAGATCCTCCGGGTCCTGAGACATGGTCGAGCTAAATGGTTGGTCTGGAACCTCACTTCCGCGATATATTACATTGCGGTGTAGGTTGTTTTTATCCGGCATAGACGACCACTCATAGCCGATAAACGTGGTAAAACGGCCGGGGTCGTAGTTTCGCTCGGCGCTGGCGATAATTTCGCGCCAGGCATCCGCCATCATTTCCTCACCACCCGGCACCTGACCAACTTTCGGGTCGAAGCCAAGCATGGTGCGCAGCCATGCATAGGTAAACAGAAGCGGCCCATCGTTTAGCAGCCTGTCTCTCAGTGAACGGCGAGACAGCGGCAGATCCGGATCCTGGGCACGGACCACCCCGAGGTACTCGGAATGATCTGTTACCGCAGCGAAGTCCAGGGGCTCACTAATACGGATACCATATTTAGCCGCATGAGCTATCTCACCGCCTTTAGCAAAATGGTATGCGTCATCCGGCATAGCCCTTACACCCATAACAAAGGCATCGGTAGACAAACTGGTATGGATATGAAGATCACCCCAAAGCAGATTACGCTCTGGATTACTGGGGACGATTGGCATATCTGCCTCAGGGCGGGCGTTACTGCTATGGTATTCTGGAAATAGTGACGGATCGTCTACTGGCTTACATCCCACAAGCCAACATATAAGGAGGACCATAGTAAAACAGGTAGTCGGCCCAGCAGTTCTCGCGCAACTAAACAAAGTGTTCCCTCTCTTCCAAATAGGTATTAGGCCAGATAGCACTGGCCCGCTCTACAAAACCGCGCTTAAAATCCGTATTTAAAGTCTAGGCCAAAGTGAGCCTCTTTACCCATCGTAATAGAATTGGTGCCGAAGCCAGAGTAAACCGCGCTGCCTGTAGCCACATATTCTTTATTGGTAATATTGTTACCATAAATTGACACGCGGATGTCCCTGTTGTCTCGCGGAATCCAAGACGCTCTCGCCGACCAGGTACTAAACCCTTTGATCGTTGCATCATCCCTGAATTGAGGTAAACCGGCCATTGCGTCGCCACCGATAAATTGCTCGGAGCGAGTATTTCGGCTCAACACGAAATCAAGCAGTCCAAAGCTAAACTCCCGACTGTAATTGACGGAAAGGTTATAGACGAATTCAGGTATAAAGGGAAAAGGTTCGTCGCTGCGATCAACGGGCCCCGGCGTACCAGTAACCGGGTCGTTCACCGTATCGTCATACTCCAGGAATTCGGCATCAATGAAATTGCCAGAGGCGTTGATCACCCAATTGTGACTAAGCAGCCACATCAACTCGGCCTCCACACCACGCATCCTGGCCAAACCGGCGTTGTTGGTAAATATTTCGGGCGCGCCCAGAGAGGGGATGTCGGCAACAACAACTTGGATGTCTTTGTAGTCCGAATTATACAGAGCCATATTCAAGCGCATTGACCGTTGCAGGGCATCCAGCTTAAAGCCAATTTCAGAACTCACGACAAATTCTGGATCGAAACTGTCAATGCCAGTAGACAACACATTGAAACCGCCCGACTTAAAGCCCTCGCTGACACTACCGTAAATCATAAGTGCATCAACATTGTTCCACTGGAAATGCTCCGACGCATCCCAGGATAAGCTTATCATCGGCGACAGTCGTTCGAAGTCAATTTCGCTGCGCTGAATCTCACCCCTTGAGAGCTGAATATCCATTCCCTCCAGGTTATTGAACATCGTCTCTGTCATAACGGTGATGGGAGTACCGGGAGGCAGTGGCACGATACCTGCCACCGGAGGAACCGCTTCTGCCTCAAACTGCTCTACGCGAATCTCCCGCTGTTCATAGGAATAACGAAGACCGGCAGTGAGGTGCAGCGTTGGCGTAATGTCGTAAATTACCTGAGAGAACGCCGCGTAGGAGGTATTGTCGTATGAGCTAAGCGCCGTATTGTTCACCCCGCGAACATAGAGACAGTCTTCCGGCAACAAACCACAGAGCATATTGATGTTGGGCAGACCCGGTAGGCTTTCAAACCCTACCCAACCCTCACGGGTGGAAGACTGGCCCTCCAACTGGCGATCCAGGGATTCCCACGAGGCAAACAAGCCCACGGTATAAGTTAATCTATCCTGTAAGGCCAAGCCCGAGTACTGCAATTCCTGCCCTAGAGTGTAGCGACTCCCCTCGTCGCTATAGACACCTTGTTCCTTTAGCTGGTTGCGAACGTGAGCGGTATTCCGAATTGCTAGCAAGTCCGTGGCATCGAAGTCGAAATCGCTGAAATTATCTCCCTTAAGAACATAGGAGGTAATACTTTTTAAAGTACCCGACTCAAAATCCCAGGTCAGGGTATTTCCGAAGAGCGCGTCCTGCGAAACGAACTCGTTCCCGTAGTTCTCCGTTTGCACCTTTTCTTGACCAATCAAGCGCTCAGCATTGCTACAGGCTTCGTGGTAGGCCTCTGGGCGACCCGGCGCGCGAGCATAACTTAGGGCCCCATTGAGGGTTATCTGCTGACAATAGTGAGGCGGTATGTTTTCGTCCTGGTCATTAAAGTAAGCCAATGACTTCATCGACATATTATCGCTAATACGCCAGTACAGCTGCAGCGCCGCCATCAGGCGGTCATCGTCACCCATGTGCGCACCGGTATCCAGGTCTTCTGCGTAACCATCGGATTTTACTGAGCCAAAGGTAAACTTGGAGAGCAATCGATCCTCAATTAGCGGGAGGTCAAGGGAGATCGTCGCATTTCGCTGACCAAGTGTATCGAGCTTGCTACTAAAGCTTAGCATCGTTTCCTCGGCCGGGTCCTTGGTAGTGACGATAATCGCGCCGCCCACGCTGTTTTTACCAAACAGCGTACCCTGCGGCCCCCTGAGCACCTGTACGTTTTCAATGGCTACTGTATCCAATAGCTGACTATCATTCCGTGCCAGGAATATACCATCCATATACACGGCGACACCCGGATCGGCCTGCACTTCGTTTATCCTGACCTGACCGACACCGCGAATTGAGAAGCCACCCTGCTTTCTACCTTCGCGCTGATCAAGGCTGGGGGCAATTTTGGCGACATCAGCAATAGTGGCAATGTTATTCGCCGCCATCTGCTCGCTACTAATGGCTGTAACCGCCACTGGAACATCTTGCTGGCTTTCGCTCCGCTTACGGGCAGTTACGACAACCTCCTCTAGTTGTGCAACACGCTTCGGAGCCTCTTCTTGGGCTACCGATAAATTGGGCAAGGCAATAAAGGTGACGATGCTGGTTAATAAGGTTATTTTTTTCATATCTCTCACTTCAATGCTTCTAGGAATTTTTGATCTTATAGTTACTTCACCATAGGGCCTCTGGCGAGCCTGATTTTAAGTTTCCGCTTGCTACATGCGGTCATAAATCCTCAAGCCAAAAGACCTTCGCACCGCCGATCGCTTACAAAGCCTTCTTATGAGGTTTTTAGATTCATATCTTAATTATCAGTCTGCAATGCGCAGCTACTCGACTTACACTATAACGCTGTCTATATCTGGATATAATCTTAAAATTGTAGATTTATTGTTTTTGAGTGCGAACAAATACCTTTCATTTTTATCGCACCAGTTGTCGCCTAAGCCAATTGCCTCGACTCGACTCCTGTACTCTCATTAGCAATAGCTCGTGAATCTTAGCTTCAATGCGATGAGCAACCACATCACGGATCTCAACCAAGGTACCATCATCTAAATCTTGGGATTTATATTCTGAAAGATTCAGTGGCTCACAAATTCCCATATAGAACTTTTGTGGCTTTGGAATAAAAGTCCCCAGCACCCCCTTTGGAATCGGGACCAGCAGATCCTGTCGGATGTTATCACTTAGTAGCCCGGTCTTTCTGAGTAGTTTGCCAAAGGGGGAGTCGAACCACTCGATACCCTCGCAGTATCGATCATAGAATTCATCGGGGCCTACAGTTGCAAACGGTAGAATGGTATACCCGTGTTTGGCCGCCAGGCGGACAAAGCCAACGCGGTCTTTCCACTTTAACGTGTAACGTTCGTGGATTGGTTTATTAACCTCGTATGAGCCGCCGGGAAAGACCATCAAGTCTTTTCCCTTTTCCATCAAGGACGAACCGACCACCGGGCTTCCCAACACTCCCCCCATGTTCAGAATCAGACTTTTTGTGGAAGGGTTTTTGAACAGCACTTTATCCGCCATTGCCCTGACGAAGCGCCCTGTCTCAGTCAGCATAGAGGACTGAATCAAGGGCACATCCAGTGAAAACAACGAGTGGTTTCCCACCATCAACACCGGGGACGGGGACAAATTACTTACACCGCTCAACCTCGGCGAGAACAATAGCTTAGCCAGCTTGGAAAAGGATTTGTGGTGCCGTATCGCACGACTTTCACTAGACAGTGATTGTTCGACCATATCCATCAGGTCGAGCTCATTTTTAGCCGGTGTGGTGCCAATTGTCGCCACGTAATCTGTCCCTGTTTTTATACTAATAAGTCAAGCTGTAAAAACCATCGCCAAAGCTGTTTACGAGTCGGTCGACGCCTTTACCCAAATCGCCATAATAAAATCAATTATCGACACAGTAGCTTTACACACCGGGCTACACTCCCCGGTAAACAGATCTCCCAAAGAGACGCTTATTGGCGGTCTCGGGGGAATAACACCCACCTGTTCTTCGTAATCCTGATACTGCACAATCATCTCATCCAACTTTTCGGGCTGCGCTTCAGCAAGATTGTTCATCTCCCCGGGGTCTAACTGCAAGTTGTACAGCTCCCATTTCCCGCTACCCACAGGTGGCATAAGGCGGGTTATCTTCCAATCTCCAGCAATGGCAGCCTGATGCCCAAAAAGCTCGATGGCAAACTGGCGAGAGTGTGCTGCCGTTGGGTCGGTCCAGTTTTCAATGAGAGACACACCAGAAGGTTTATGCTTGCCCCTAAACACTTCACTGCCCTGTGGGTCGATACCAGCTAGTTCGTAAACAGTGGCGGGCAAATCCGTGACATGAGCGAGCTGCGCTGAACGCCGACCCTTGGCTACCTTCGGACCGACAACAATCAGTGGCGACCTTACTCCGCCCTCTGAGATCGCACCCTTATATAGCTTGAATGGCGTTGCCGATGCCCAAGCCCACTCTCGCCCCAAGTAGGGATGACTTCCAGGCTCACCTTCTTGTGCACCCGGCTCAATAAACCTACTTCGGTAGTAATCCCTACTCATATTCGGGTAGGACAAAGGTGTTGCCGCGTTGGGGCCATTGTCGGAAAGAAACACGATATAGGTATTTTCAAGCTCCCCCGACTCCCGAAGAAAATCAATGAGTCGCGAGATCTGATCGTCCATGAATTCGATCATCCCGGCGTAGATTTCCATTGGCCGTGCGGCGTCCTCTCGCTCCTGATCAGTCAGGCTGTCCCAAGACGGAATATGGGCCGGTATAAACTTTGGAAATTTTGGTGCACCCCAAGTTTCAATGCCGTCGGGAATCAACCCGCGGTTGGTCAACTCTGCCAAGCGCTGACGCCGAATGGAATCCGGACCGGCCGAGTAGACACCGCTGTACTTGGCACGCCAGGGCTCCGGCACATGTAATGGGTCATGGGGAGCAGTGTAGGCAAGATAAGCGAAGAACGGCCTCTCGCCGTCCACTTGGCGAATATACTCAATTATTTTGTCGGTATAGTACTTTGAGGAATAGAAGTCCTCCGGCAGGGTCGCCGGCTGACCATTTTCCATATAATTCGGTCCGGCACCGGGATAGAGCGCAGCGCCATCACTGTAATGGCTGGCGCCACCTTCCAACAAAAAGTACGACTGATCGAAACCGCGGACATTGGGATACTGGTTCGCTTCTTTGGCCAGGTGCCACTTGCCGCTCATCAGCGTCGTGTAGCCAGCTGCCTTAAGCCCCTCAGCCAAGGTAACAACATCGTCGCTGAGCTGCCCCGCGTAATTCTCCGAGTTTAACTGGTTTGGCGCTTGCACACCGGCCATGGTACCCAGCCCGGCAAGGTGACTATCAACACCGCTCATTAACATCGCCCGGGTTGGGGAGCAGGTTGGTGAGACATGAAAATTGGTCATGGTTACGCCCTCGCTAGCGAGGGCGTCCAAGGTCGGTGTGCGTATCTCGCTACCAAAGGCACTGATATCCGACCAACCCATGTCATCCGCAACAATCACCAGAACGTTAGGAGGATTCTGGGACGCGTGAGTAAAGAAAGCAGCGGCCATCAATATCATACCCAACATATACCGCCAGCCGCTGAACGAAGCCGGAGCACTGAGGATATGACGATCCCTCCCCACTTTCATATCATTGACCCATTTTGCGGCGACATAGACACTGCTTTTATCGTTATCTTACTCAAATCCACATTCTGGAAAGAATACAGCAGTTGCGTTTCTGCGAGCGGTCGTACTGTGTTCTTTTTCAGTTACATAACAGCCGGATTTTCATTCTTTAACACACTTTCCGTCCGGCCGCTTATCATTGCCTGATGCTCTTCCAAATACGGCCGAATCCAGAATTGACCAGCCATCACACCCTCGTAGCAACTCTCGGCAACCTCTTCAGGCTCGGTTAGTTTAAATTCTGCATTGGCACCCAACGCCGATTTTTTCAAATCTTCCATGGTCAGGTAATCCTCGACTTTGTTGTCGTCTTTGAATTTCTCCTGACGATTGCGCTGTGAAGCTAGAATCTGGGTGTTGACCATATGTGGCCCAGGAAACAACAAGTGCACCTTGATATCTGGGGCAACTTTGGCCAACTGCGCATAAAGCACTTCTGTTAGAGATGTAACCGCTGCCTTAGATGACGCATAAATTGGCGTTGTAGGAAAAGAAATACATGCACCATTAAAGGACGTAGTATTGATGATATGGCAGGGTTTACCCACCTCCAGCATTTTGGGCACAAAAGCGCGCACGCCATTGGCAATGCCCATCACATTGACCGAGTAACCCCAGCTCCAATCATTGGCAGTGAGCTCCCATATCTTACGATCAGCCTCCTTGACACCAACCCCGGCATTGTTGAAAAGCATGTCTACCTGGGAAAAGGTATCGTACGCCTGCTCACACAAATTCCGAACCGATTGCTCATCAGTCACATCCGTCACCACACCCTTGGCGCGAACACCTTCACTCTCGAGCTGGCCAACCGCCCGGTCCAGCGCGGCCTGCTCAATATCAGCCACGACGATATTCATACCTTCGCGACCAAAACGCTGACAAATTGCAAAGCCCACGCCGCTGGCGCCACCGGTCACTACCGCGGTTTTTCCTGAAAGCTTACCCATACTCATTCACCAAATCCTTACTATTATTGTTGCGTACCGCTGATCTTAGCTTCGCCAAGTAGCATTTCTACCAAGCTAGAGAGAGAATTTATGCCCCCAGAGACTCGGGGTCGTAGTCGTAGTCGGTGTATAGTTTTCCCAGTCCATCTGCATACCGTCGCAGCCATACTCCAGCGGGAAACCCGCAGGCGTCATCATGTAGAAAGACAACATACGGTCATTGGTATGGCGACCAAGTGTGGAAGTAATGGGAATTTCTCTATCGACCACACGACCAAGGCACTCCCCCACCTCGTCCACGGTACTCACTTCCAGCATGAGATGAATACATCCCAAGGGGCTTTCTCCACCAAACAGCGCCAGCGAATGATGCCGCGGGTTTTCTACATGCATAAAATACAAACCCAGGCCGGGATCTTCGGGATCGTCTCCGAACTTAAAGTTCATATAGTCAGTATCGCCAAGACCTAGCACATCCCGATAAAACTGATGGGTCTCTTCAAGGTTCGGGGCGGGAAGAACAGCATGACCAAAACCGTGACTGCCGTTCAATCCGGTGACAAAGGCCGATACGCCGGTAGGAGAGACGAACTTGCTGTAATCCAGCTCTGCACCATAATACAGCTCTACGGTATTGCCGGCAGGATCATCAAACCGTACCAAGTCGCGCACGCCGCGCAAGCGCCGCTCCTCGGCGCTGCCTTTAACAAATTCGACCCCCTGGGAGCCCAGCGCGTCTACAGTCTTATTGAAGTCATCGGCGTCATAGGCCTCAAAGCCGATCAATTGCAGCCGATCCCGCTCGCCCGGGGTAATCACAAACCGGAACGGCCGCTCGTCAATTCTCAAGTAGATGTTTTCGTCATGCTCACGCCAGGATGAATTCATCATGCCCAGGACTTCAGTACCGTAACTCAGCCACTTTTGCGGGTCGGTAGACTCGATAAAAGCGTAACCTATACTGCGAATAGTCATTACTTCGCCCCCTTGTCATCGGCGATAAATTCCAGACATTCCTTGTTGAACAACTCTCGGTGCTCCACCATCACCCAGTGGCCACATTCAGAAATCAACAACAGCTTTAGATTGGCGCAATTTTTGGCGAACCCGAGAATCCCACTGTCCGGCATCATGCGGTCATCAGTGCCCCAAAAACCCAGAACCGGACACTGCAATTCGGGGAGGCGCTCCACCAGATACGGGATTTGCATGGTGATCATCACGTGGCCATTCATGATCTCCATGATTTGCGCGCGCTCGGCTATCAGCT